>JACMLR010000304.1 GCA_014379515.1 Chitinophagaceae bacterium | reverse complement strand
CTTTCAAATCCACCAGTGGCAAGCGATTATCATCGCAATATTTGAAGATCATCGACACTACACCTTCCTGCGTATCGTTTAGTCCAAGAATTTTAGATAGAAGAATTGGACCGAATTCGGTTACGGTGGCGCGTAAGCGTAGACCCTTCTCATCACTCAGGGTCATTAACTCAACCGGAAATGCCGACGGGGTATAGGCCACACCCGCATGCCGACTACGTTCCGAAAGTTTTTCACTAACCACTCCCGCAGCGGCGATCCCACTTAGATCTCCTTTTATATCCATTAATAAAACGGGCACGCTTGCGTCGCTCAAAGCTTCGGCAATTACCTGCAGTGTTTTTGTTTTGCCTGTTCCGGTTGCACCAGCGATTAATCCATGGCGATTCATCGTTTTCAAAGGAAGTTTCACAATTGCGCCGGGTAATGGAGCCCCTTCAAGCATTGCTACACCCATCACCGCACTTTCACCCTTGAACTGGTAACCAACGTTTATTTCCTCGATGAAACTTTCTTTTGAAGCCATGTGCTAATTTTCTTGGAAGTTATTGTTTTTAAAAATTCGATCGGCGAGCGAAATCAAATTGATTCATCCCGTTCAAGCATCAGGATCGCACTTTGCGGAACAATAAAATATTTCTCCGCTTCATAAAGTACTTCGGTCGATCCGCTGACCAAAAAAATGGCCAGGTCGCCTTCCTTCACCTGTAACGGGAAATATTTCACCTGATCCTCCTCACCCTTGCAGCTTTCGTTTTCTACCGGCATCGGAATGGCATAACCCGGACCGGTTTTAATCACATAACCTTGTTGCACTTTTTCTTTTTCCTGAACCCCCGGTGGTAGAAAAAGACCGCTCTCCGTTCGCTCGTTGGGCTTCGTTGGCCGGATCAAAACACGATCGCCAATAACAACAAGTTTCTTGAATTTATTCTCAGATGTAAGGCGCATAAAAAAATTTGAGTCCCAAAGATAAGGTTCGATTCCTGCTGGATTCGGCGATTCAATCCGGTTGCAATTGTCTTATTTCCATTATCTTTAATTAACAAAACATTATTCGCTGAATCAATTGATTGGCGCGTGTTTTACTTTTATTTACGGTAATATCTAAACTTTAAATTATGGACGGAAAGAAACACAAAATACTTCTTTGTGAAGATGATCAGAATCTTGGAATGGTGTTGAAGAATTACCTTGAATTGAACGACTTTGATGTAACACTTGAAAGAGATGGAAGACTCGGCCTGGCCGCTTTTCAACGCGAAAAGTTTGAGCTATGCTTGCTCGATATCATGATGCCAAATATGGATGGCTTCACACTTGCTGAAGAAATCCGCGACGTAGATCCGGACATCCCATTATTCTTCCTAAGCGCAAAGACAATGAAAGAAGATATCATCCAGGGTTATAAACTCGGAGCAGATGATTATATCACGAAACCTTTCGATAGTGAAGTATTGTTACTCAAGATTAAAGCAATCCTGAAACGCAACGAAGAAACAAATCGTGAGCAGGAGAATAAAGAATATGATCTCGCAAGCTATCATTTCAATCCAAAGCTCAGAGAATTAAGCCACGATGGAAAAATGCAAACGTTGTCTCCAAAAGAAAACGAATTGCTGAAAATGCTTGCCGAACATTTAAATGATCTTCTTCCGCGCGAACAGGCGTTGAAAAGAATCTGGGGTAGCGATACCTATTTTAATGGTCGAAGCATGGACGTTTACATTGCTAAACTTAGAAAATATTTGAAAGACGATCCTACAATTGAAATCGTTAACATACACGGAAACGGCTTCCGCCTTGTATCACCCGTTTCAGCCTAATTGATTCTACCTTTTATAAACTCCATCCGGTTTCGGGTGGAGTTTTTTTATTGCCAAAATATTCTCGCCCTTCAGCATAGCAGTTCATAAATTTACAGCATGGCCAATAGCAACCTGAATAGTGATAAATCCGAATTGAGCGCTGCGGAAAAAGAATTCGAGAACAATATTCGCCCAGCACAACTCAGCGATTTTGCGGGCCAGCAACAAATCATCGACAACCTCAAGATCTTTATCAAAGCCGCTAAAATCCGCGGCGAGGCATTGGATCATGTTTTATTTCATGGTCCCCCGGGTTTAGGAAAAACGACCCTTTCACGAATTGTAGCCAATGAACTTGGAGTGAACATCAAGGAAACCTCGGGACCTGTAATCGAAAAGCCGGGCGACCTTGCAGGACTACTTACCAACCTCGAACCAAACGATGTTTTGTTCATCGACGAGATCCATCGGTTGAGCACAGTTGTCGAAGAATATCTTTATGCAGCGATGGAAGATTACCGGATAGATATCATGATCGATACCGGCCCTAATGCAAGAAGTATCCAGCTAAATCTAAATCCCTTTACTTTAATCGGCGCAACAACGCGAAGTGGGCTTTTAACTGCTCCGCTCCTTTCACGTTTTGCAATCAAATCACGGCTCGAATATTATAGCGCAGAAGTTTTATTTCGCATTATTCAACGTTCGGCAACTATCCTTGGAGTAACGATCAGCTTAGAAGCCGCAAGGGAAATTGCTGGTCGAAGCCGGGCCACCCCACGTATTGCAAACGGATTGTTACGACGTGTCCGTGACTTTGCGCAGGTACTAAACGATGGTCAAATTGATATCGGCATTACCCAACACGCATTGAAAGCATTAAACGTTGATGAGCACGGACTCGATGATATGGATAACCGCATCCTGGCAACGATAATCGACAAGTTCAAAGGCGGTCCGGTTGGAATTACAACAATTGCCACCGCTGTCGGCGAAGAATCTGGAACGATCGAAGAAGTATATGAACCGTTCCTTATCCAGGAAGGATTTCTACAACGAACACCACGGGGAAGAGAAGTGACAGAGAAGGCGTATGCGCATTTAGGAAGAAAGCCGAGAGTGAGCGGTGGGTTATTCGATTAAAACATTGTTGCATGTGCGAATGGCGAATGTGCGAATGCGTTAGTTCGGTTAGCGTGGAATTCGAATGTGCAAAATGCTTTGTGTGCATTGGTGTGCCAGGATTTGTCGTTTTATAATTTTTAAGTGATGGATTCAATAGCGTTTCAACAAAGTCTCTCAAATGCAAAAGCGCCAGCTGGGCTTAGTATCTACCTAGAGTCGCTTTGGTACGATGGCAAGGGTGATTGGGATCAATCACATAACCTTATACAGGATCTGACAGACAATACTGCTGCATGGATCCATGCATATCTTCATCGGAAGGAAGGCGACAACTGGAATGCAGACTACTGGTATCAAAAAGCTGGGCGCAAAAGACCCGGATTAAGTCTGCAGGAAGAATGGGAAGCTATTGTAACGGAATTGCTCACCCGATAATTACACTACTCTTATTAACTAATGTAGCTGTTTAATTGAAGGATTGAATCAGGATCGGGGCAGTTAGCAAGAAAATGTTGACGTTCCGAAAATTTGCATACACCTGGATAGTCACCTTCATACATTCCAATATCCATGATTACCTGGAAATGCAGATGCGACGGCCATTGCCCATTTTCTCTCGGCTCACCAAAATGCCCGATTTTTTCTGCGCGGCTAATGTACTGACCTTCTGTTTTATTGGCAATATCGGCGATACCCAGGTGCCCGTATAAAGTATAGAATGCCATTCCTTCCAATTGATGTACAAGAACAATCGTCGGGCCATAGTCTCCAAACTGATCATTGTTTGCGAAGCTGTGAACCATGCCTCCCATAAATGCAGACACAGGCGTTCCGGTCTTGCCCCAAATGTCGGTTCCCAAATGTAACCGGCGCGGCTCATCTCCTGGTTTGGAATTGAACAATGCACTTCTGCTGTAGACAGTTCTTAATTCATTGTATCCGCCAATACCAAACTTGTAATTTCCAATGCTCAACGTGCGATCGATGTACTCCGAAAATGAGTTTGTGTTTTCAATGATATCAGTTGTTAGTTCTGAATTATTTTCGGTGAAGTCCATCAGCTTTAAACGGTCCACTCCTTTTTTAAAAGGCACCACCGGGTAAAAAAATGATTGATTTCTATGTATGACCTGTTGTGAGGTTGGGGGCATCTTTTATTATTGAAGAATGAGTCGGGCAAAAACCGGGAAATGATCGGACGAGAATCGGCCCTGCCATGTTTGAGATAACGTAGCATGCTGAAGAACCTTAAACTTTCCTTTAAGAAAAATATAATCGATCGGTTTATCATCAGTTTCTTTCGATTGAAATCCATTAAAAGTTCCTGTTGGGCCATAATGCGGCTGAACAGACAAATCTTTTGAGTCTGCAAGTCGATTAGCATCGGCTGGATTTAAAATAACCTGGATGGGTTCATCGGCAGGTTTGGCGTTGAAGTCGCCCGTTATAATTACCTGTTTCCCTTTTGCTATTTCCGCAATTTTTTTCAGCAACAGTTCTGCGCTGGAGCGACGTGCAATTTTACCGATATGATCGAAATGGGTATTGAATAGATAGAATTCTTTTTTTGTTTTTAGATCGCGAAAAAGTACCCATGTTACAATCCGGGTTATTGCTGCATCCCAACTTTTACTACCAATAATTTCGGGGGTCTCCGATAACCAAAAAGTTGCAGATCGAAGAGGCTTTAATCGGAGCGAATCGTAGATAACGGCGGAATACTCTCCCTTTTCTTTCCCATCATCACGACCAACCCCGATGTATCGATGATTTGGGAGCAACTCAAGTAGGTCAGTCATTTGACCATGTAATGCTTCCTGGACGCCGATAATATGAGCCTGGTGAAAGGCAATTTGACTGGCAGCGAAAGCCGTGCGGTTTGGCCATGCATTAGCGCTATCGCGGGCTGTATTGTACCGGATGTTGAAGGTCATGATATTAAGTTCCCTTTCCTGAGCAAGTGAAAGTATCGGAAGCAAAAAAATCACTGCTAACACTATGGCAATTTTCATAAGCGAAATAATTTAAACGCTCGATGTATATGAGGAACAAAGATCGGGTGAATTGCCTCAATTTACGGTTAAGTTACCACTGCAGGCCATAGTTCGTTTAACCTTTCTTACCCTTCGTCCACCACTTATAAAAAACGCACCGGTCATATCCATCTATTAAATACCTTAGGTAGTATAGATTCTAAATTGCTTAAAACAAACGTGATTTTATGAGAAAGTTGTTACTGTTATTGCTGTTTATTCCGATTGTCGGATCCGTTGCGGCACAATCGAACCCAATGTGGTTGCGATACCCGGCCATCAGCCCCGACGGAAAAACAATTGCTTTCGGATATAAGGGTGATATCTACCGGGTCGACATTAACGGTGGGGTTGCTATTCCCTTAACCATCCACGAGGCACATGACATGATGCCGACATGGAGCAGAGATGGAAAAAATATTGCGTTCTCCAGCGATCGCCATGGAAATTTTGACGTGTTCGTT
>JACMLR010000303.1 GCA_014379515.1 Chitinophagaceae bacterium | reverse complement strand
CGAGTTCGATTATTGCTTCTGCTTCTTTAATCCCATCCGAAAAGCAATGAAATATCCCTCGCAGCTTTCCATTCTGGCATTCTCGAACAATTTCAATACAGTCTGCCGTTGCATTCCTGCTATGGATCACAATCGGTCGATCATACCGTAACGCCCATCCTATCTGCCGGCGAAAGGCATCTTTCTGTTTATCGATGAACGTTTTGTCCCAGTAATAATCAAGACCAATTTCTCCAATTGCACAGAAGTCTCTTTTCCCCAACCACTCCTCTGCCAATTTCAATTCCTGCTCAACATCCCCTTTCACCGAACAAGGGTGCAATCCCATCATTGCGTAGCAAAAGCCCGGGTTTGCAGCCTCAAGTGCTAATAACCGATCCGTTTCGCTGCTGTCGATTGCCGGTAAAAAGATTCGTGCGACACCTTCCGCACGCGCCCGCTCGAGCACATTTTGGATATCCCCCGAAAAAGTTTCTAGATATAGATGCGAATGAGTATCAATCAATTGCGATGTCATATGCTAACAAAATTCAAAAAAAAAGTTAACATTCACTTAAACTATTCAAAATGTAGAGGGTCTGATAAGCGTTATTAGTATTAATCACGTTAAAACAAGTATATGAAAACAATCACCAGTCTTACCCGCATGTTAACCGCACTAAGCTTTTCAGCGGTTCTTTTCCTCGTTTCCTGTAAAAAAGAAGCCAGCGACAATAGCACGCCAGCTGAAAAAGAAGAGTTTGCTATGATATCATCTGAAGCAGATGCTGAAGCAGATGTTGTATTCGATGATGTGTTCAACAACGTTATTGGTGTTGATGCCGAAGTTGGCATAGGTGGCACAGGCGTTTTTGGTTCTGCAAATACTGATAATGGCATCAGCACTGAAGTCATCAGCGGAGTCAATGGAACCGATACAGTCCGCTGCTTTACAGTTACTTACTTACAATTAAATGCACCTAATAGGTTTCCGCTGCAGGTGACGCTCGACTTCGGCGCAGGTTGCGAAGGACGTGACGGCCGAACTCGCAAGGGCAAAATAATGATCGTTTATTCTGGACCGTTATTCGTTCCAGGGAAATCCGCCACCACAACATTTGATGGCTATTATGTCAACGATATTAAAGTAGAAGGAACCCATAGGATTTCCAATACGAGTACTCAAAGTGTCAAATCTTTCAGAGTTGAAGTTATCGGTGCAAAACTTACCAAGCTCAACGGAAACTTTACACAGTGGAACAGCGATCGGACTTTGTCGCAAATTGAAGGATTGGGTACTCCCCTGTTCCCGCTGGATGATGTGTTGAAACTCGAAGGCAGCTCTAACGGTTCTGTTAAAAAAGGTGATCGCTTTCTACAATGGTCTGCGATTATCCAGGAGCCATTGATCAAAAAATTTACCTGCCGCTGGATTGCTAAAGGTGTGATTATCCTGTCAAAAAGCAACTCACCTGTGGCTGAACTAAACTATGGTACCGGCAATTGTGACAACAAGGCCACCCTTTCAGTGAACGGCCAGGTACTAGAAATTACTTTGCACTAATTATAAAAGTTTATACCTTTAAGCTAGTTTTCATAGGGTACGGATTAAAAACGGGCCAGGGTGTCTACCCCGGCCCAACTTTTTTTCCACCGTTTTCCGAAAATGGGAAAACTTTTTACCGACAAATCTTCAGTCAATTTTTGAAAACGTATATCCTTCCTCACTCAGCTTGTCTAACACTTGTCGCAAACATTCTTTCAATCTCGGAAACGCTTTTACACTATCATGCATTACAATGATTGAACCCGCACGAACGTTTTTAAGTACATTTTGAGTGCATCTTTCTGCATCAATTCTTATATCGAAGTCCCCACTTAAAACATCCCACATTATAATTTTAGTTTGAGGATGTGCATTCAACAGTCTTATTGCTTGCGATGAACGCATTCTACCATAAGGCGGCCGGAATAGGGCTGACCTAATTTCCTTTGCGGCCAGTTCAATGTTTTCCAGGTAGAGTACATCATCAGTTTTCCAACCATTAATATGGTCGTAGGTATGATTGCCAACGCTATGCCCTTCAGCAATTATCCGTTGGTAAACTGATTGAAATTTCAACACATTGCTTCCAATGCAAAAAAAAGTTCCGAGGGCCTTGTAAATTTTTAATTGATCCAACACATAAGATGTTATTTCAGGATGAGGGCCGTCATCAAATGTGAGATAAACTGTTTTGTGAGAAGAAGGGATCGACCAGATACGAGCCGGCGCTAGTTGTCGCAATAACCATGGAGTCTTAGGAAGATAAAACATATTGAATCATCACTGAGCTACAAAGTAACTTAAATTATTGGCCAACGCCGGTGATGTGAATTATGCGATTTTCGTATTTGAAGATCTTGCCGTTTTTTTTCAAATACTCTGCCTGTTGTTTTTCATCCGCTAAAATCTGATCCATATACTTTTTAACTTTCTCGTCGCTTATTACAACTGGTGAACCTTTCAATATCGCTTCTTCAACGTAGCCGTTTAGTAATGCTTCCATTTGTTCATTGAAGAGTGAGGAACCATCGAAGATATCAGTTCCCAGTATCCGATCACCGCTAACGCAAATAAAACCCACCCATGAGCTGTCCGCCTTCGGAATGCGATTTAAAAAATAGCGCATGTATTCATTTTGTAACAACACTGTTTTCTTTTCCAATCGTTGACTCGAATAAGCGAGACCGGGCGAATTTAATTTTGAGCTATCTAATTGCGCGTAAATTTCTTTCCAAATCAATAATTGATTTTTCGATTGATCAACAACTTTTCGCAATCGTGGATTTGCAAAATTGAAATAGCTAAACTTTTTTGCTTTCTCACTCCACCGGCCTTCTTCAACGCACAT
>JACMLR010000302.1 GCA_014379515.1 Chitinophagaceae bacterium | reverse complement strand
TTCTTGCCTAGCTGTCGTTATTATTATTAATTGATGGGCAGGATCTCGTGGCAATGGAATTTGAACGGTTACTGAACATACTTTACCAGGAACAATCTATTCATCCGCTGCTCTGCGTTGGGATTCATTGCGGCGACGATCGCCGGAATGAATATGGGATGATTGGCTCACCAGATTATAAAGGCCGCGGCGCCAAAGCTGGATTGTACCAGCAATTTGTACGCGAGGAGTTGTTACCTTTAATCTTCGACAAATTCCGGCACTACGAATTTATTGAACATGCTTACGCCGGTTTCTCACTTGGCGGATTAAGTGCACTCGACCTTGCATGGAATAATCAGCCATTCTTTTCCAAAGTTGCTGTCTTCTCTGGATCGTTCTGGTGGCGCTCGAAAAGTAAAGATGACAAGGATTACCATGAAGCAACAGATCGGTTGATGCATCGGCAGGTTCGCAAAGCCGAAGTATTACCTAAAATGAAGTTTTTCTTCCAGTGTGGTGAACTCGACGAGATAGAAGATCGTAACAAAAATGGAGTGATCGATTCAATCGATGACACAATCGATCTACTTCGCGAACTTCATGCGCGGGGATATCGCGAAGGCACCGATTTCGTTTACCTGCAAATACCTGAAGGACGCCATGATGTGCCAACCTGGGCAAAAGCATGGCCGTCATTTTTAAAGTGGGCTTTTCCGGGTTCAAATAAATGATTACCTGGAATCAAGTGTGAACACGTTTTTGCTTAAGAATACATTCTCGCAAGGGCGCAAATGCGCGAAGATCTTCCGCGGTTCATGCAAGGCCAGTGTGAATGCCATACCGCTCATTGATAAAATTCAAACGGCCTTGGCGGCTTTGCATCTTTGCGCGCTGTATTTATGCTTGACGTTGCAATCCGCTCCCGCTCTGTTTCCCGCTCTCGTCTTCTTTAGTCGCTCCCGCTCTGTTTCTCACTCTGGGCTTCTATACGCGCCGGGTTTAAAATCCTGCTATCAATGAACTAAAAGAAGCTGCCTCAAACGAGGCAGCTTCTTTTAGTTGCTGCATAGTGTAGCAGAAAGTTAATTGAAAATATATCGGATTCCCATTTGAACCTGGAACCTCGATGCTTGTGAAGTACTATTTTGAAATGTAGCAGTCAACGGTATTTGATTTGCCGCATCCAGATACGGGAAACTATAAACAGGTTTGCCTGCATTTGTTCCCGTTGTTTCAATACGTTTCAAATTCAACAACGCAGCCCTGTTAGTAATCTTGAACGTTCCCCAATTTTTGTTCAACAAGTTTCCAAAATTGAAAATATCCATTGTGAAGCGAATGGTGTTTCTTTTCCCGCCAACATTTACAAATACATCTTGTGTAAAGTTCAGGTCAAGCTTCTTGTAAAAAGGTAGAAGTAAACCATTTCTTTCTGCAAACTTCCCTCTGCGTTCGCTGAGGTAAGGATCCTGGTTGATATAGGCGTTCAATTGATTCCAAAGCATTGCAGCAGTACGAACGTCTTGTGCATTTGCTGTTTCAAGAACGATCTCCGAATTATCTTTCGGTACATAAATGAGGTCGTTCGTGTTAAGACCATCATTGTTTACGTCGCCGCTGTACACATAGCTTGCCGTTCCACCATTTGCTGCCTCGAACGTAAATCCAATCGAAGTACCGAAATGTTTCAGGTATTCGATTCGATAAAATGCTGCGGCAACTACCCGGTTTGGTTGATAAAAAAGAGAATATGAACTAACGTCCGAATTAGGATCACCCGAAACATTTCGGTCTCTCCAAATTGATTGAGCAATTGACCCGCCATCATTCACCGAACGGCTATCTCCATAACTGTAGGCAATCATCGTATACAAATTTTTCACGTTGCGCTGAAGCTGCAATGTAAGATTGTAAGTATAACCTTTTGACGTGTTCGTCATCAAGATTGCATCGCTGATATTTGGGTTCGCTGCAGACTCGCCTCCTGCACCTGAATAGATCCTGCTTCCTGAATAGCGAAGACGTTTGTCTGCTCCAACGAGCGCCGTTCCGGTAGATGGAAGATTAATGTTCTGGTGATAAACACCATTAATATCTTTTGAAAAAATTCCTTCAAGTGTTGCCGTGATATCAAATGGTAATTTTTGATCGACCGCTACATTCGTCCTGAATACTTGTGGAAATTTAAAGTCGCGATCAGTAACAGCGAGGTTATAACTTGTATTCGCTGCCGCACCAACAGGACGATTTTCATTCACGTCCGCATCGAAAGCCACACCAGTAGTTTTTACGGAAGAACCAAAGTCAACACCGTTATTACTTGCCTGGTTGCTTATCCAAACAAACGGCGGCGCACCTGCAAAAATTCCGACTCCGCCACGCACCTGTGTGCGTTTTGTTCCATTAACATCCCAGTTAAAGCCAACTCTTGGGCTGAACAGAATCGATGTTTTTGGGGCCTCACCCGTTTTGATTTTGATACCATTTCTATAAGTAAGAGCATCCGCATTTTGATTTGTGATAAAATTCTTTTTAAAAATTGGAATATCGCCGCGGATACCTGCAGTAAGAATGAAATTATTGCTGACAGTCCATTTGTCCTGGATAAAGAATCCGAGTTGCAAGGCAGCAATATCGGCGTAAGGAAACTCACCACCTTTACGTGCCGAATAGCGGAGCTCATAACGGGATGCATTTGCGCTGCCGAGATTCACGCTGTTATAAAATGAATCAAGATTTGCAAACCGGTAAGCTCCATAATAATTCGGCGCAAAGCCGTTGCGGAATTTGTTATAAGTATTTTGTGTTCCGAATGTAATCGTGTGCGTTCCTTTATTGAGTGTAACGATATCATTCAACTGCCACGTATCAGTACTCAATGTATTAAATGCAGTGAACGGTTCGTAACCGAAAGACGTCAACGAACTCCCAAATCCATTTTCAATATCTACAAGGGGAAATATTCCGCCCGGGCTTGCTCTAAAATCGCGCAGCTGATTATAACCAACCTGCAGTTTATTGGATAATTTATTGCTGAATCGCGTATTCAATTCTGCAATAACAATATTGAAATTATTATTGATGATGTATGAAGAAGCAAAGAATGGCATTGCTGTTAAGCTTGGCTGCCGACTGTTTGCCGGTGCACCGCTATTACTTGGCGCAACATTTCTCCACGACTTCAAATAATAATAGTTGATATTAAACGTGTTCTTTTTGTTGATGTTTAAATCCAATCGAACCGTTACCTTATCACTGTAAGTATCGAACGTATAATTTTCAAAAGCGCCTGGATCATAGTCGAATTTTGTTTGTAGAAACGTACGCAATGTTTCCAGGTCTTCTGCTTTAGCCTGTGACACGTTGTCGCCTGTTGAGCCATTGCGGCTCGCAACTCTTGCAGTTGCAGGCTGACTAATTCTCTCCTGTTCTCCGCTAACAAAGAAGAATAACCGATTTTTAATGATCGGCCCACCGATGCTAACACCACGATTCTTGAACTCGAATTCCTGCTTCGGTACTTTCGTAACGCCAATATTGCGTCCCGTTAGTTCTGGATTTTTCCAGTAATTATATACTGTTCCTTTGAAATCGTTTGTTCCACTTTTGGTAACAGAATTGATTCCTGCACCGGTAAAATTGCCAAGCGTCACATCATACGGCGCAATATTCACCTGGATTTGTTCGAGTGCGTCAATACTGATTGGTTGCGAACTTGTTTGACCACCCAATGAGCCGGAGAGCCCAAACGTATTGTTGAAACTCGCACCATTCACTGTAAGATTATTGTAAGAACTATTTCGTCCGCCGAAACTGCCACCATTCGCAGTGGGCGTTAATCTTGTAAAATCCGCAATGCTTCGGTTGATTGTTGGAAGCCGATCAAGCTGTTGGCGACTGACAAATTCCGCAGAACCAGTTCGCCCACGATTGAAAACTTTGTCCGAACGCCGTGCAGCAATAACAACTTCTGTCAGATCCACCGAACTCACACTGAGTTGTACATCTGCCTTGTAAACCTGGCCAAGTGCAAG
This sequence comes from Chitinophagaceae bacterium, assembly GCA_014379515.1. Taxonomy (GTDB): domain Bacteria; phylum Bacteroidota; class Bacteroidia; order Chitinophagales; family Chitinophagaceae; genus Endoryza. Next base: position 11,339 of record JACMLR010000302.1, on the reverse strand, counting down.
CATGATATCTTTTACTTCAGACATTTTAAATCCTACATAGGATGTAGTGATCGTGTAGGGACCACCAACCCGAACGTTCGGCAGATTGTAACGGCCGTCTTTCCGTGCGGTAGTAGAATAGCTCGTTCCTGTTGGTGTGTGCACGGCTGCAATTGTTGCACCCGCAAGAACAACTCCTTTTTCATCCGTAACAAGTCCCTGTATCTCGGCAGTTGTTTCCTGCGCCTCAAGCCTCGGCACAATGATGATAATAAAAATAAAAAAAGCAGTAAGGATCCTTCTCATAATTATGCGTGTTTAGTTTTTGCGCTGCAAAGAAAGTTGAACCACATTGCGTGGGAGACAACAATGGGTTACCAAATCATTATTAAAAAATGCGCTAAGCAGGTAGCAATGTGCTACAGATCGTTAGATGATTTCGAATGGGGCAATGAGTGATGGGGTGAGAGAAAGCGCAAATGTAGCTAAATGGATAATCGCGCAAAATAAAGGTTATCACCATCTCACATAAAGGCAAAAAAAATCCCGCCGTTAAGCGGGATTTACATTATTTAAGTCGACTATTAAAATTCAAATCGAACCCCAAGCTGGCTTATCCATCTTGCAGTTGCACCCGGACTTAATGAGGTGCTGACAGAATATGGTTTACCGACGAACGGTGTATAGCGATATTGTGGTGTGAGATTGCTTGCGCTAACAAAATTCGAGAATTGAATCAATTGGAATTGATCAAAACCGAGGAACCAGGTTCTACCCCAATCTTTGTTCAACAAATTAGTAAAGTTGAAAATGTCATAAGTAACCATGAACTGATAACGCTTGCCACTCAGCCTAACATTGAATTTTTGTTGAAGTTTTAAATCGAGAATCTGCAGGAACGGTAAACGTGCACCGTTTCTCTCTGCAAACTTGCCGCGGTTTCTTCTCAGGTATTTATCACTTTCAATGAATTGATTTAATAAATCTTTCTGTTGCTGTGGTGTGTAGGTAATTCCGTTCACTGTATTTGCAAGGAAAGTCATTGAAGTGAGATCGCCAGGTGTTGGAATATAGATGAGATCATTGCTCTGGTTAGAAGCCTGGTCGTTTACCGGGCTATTTCTGTATGTATAACTGAATGGGCTGCCAGACTGACCATTGTAGACCAATGAAATTGAGGTTGACATTGATTTGTTTGCGTACTCAAATTCTTTGCTAACAAAAGCATTTATGCGATGGCCAAGATCAAAATCTGAAGTGGACAACTGCATGTTGTTACGTCCATTAATAGTTTCCATTGTTGTCCACTGCGAGTTGTTTTGTGAACTTGTTCCTTCGTTCAATGTTACCGAGTTGCCGTAAGTATAATTCGCATTGAATGCAAAACCATTTCTAAATGCTTTATCGATCGTAAATGTGAGATTGTATGAATAACCCCTGGTGCCATGGTTGTTGCCCAGGAGAAACACGTTCCCAGGATATGGGTTTACTCCGTTGCTGCGTAACGGAATTCTTGTTGGCCCAGAACCTACCGAATACACATTCCTGGAATCCGGCCCAAGCGATTTACCTATTGGGGGTAGAATATTTACGTTCTGGTATTCAAGTTCCCAAATATTTTTCGTGAAGATTGCTTCAGTCGTAAAAGTCCAACCATCACCAAGACGTTTTTCAACTGCAAGTGAAGTGCGGAATACTGTCGGCAAACGGAAATTCTTCGCTACGAGATCAACCTGGCCACGTGCGTTGGAAATATTGATGCCAAGTGAGCCAGCAGTTGGCTGATTAAATGGATCAGGATTGAATAACGGGGTCGGAACTGTTGCCGGGTTGGTTGGCAAATCAATTCCTCCGATCGCAACACCATTGTTATTGTATATACCCCCTGGCCATACGAGCGGTACGCGTCCCGCAAAAATTCCAAGCCCACCACGAACAACAACGCCTTCATCCGGCATGCGGTAGGTGAATCCAATTCTTGGTGAAACCATCCATCGTGCGTTTAGCACCTGGCCAGAACGTGCTCCCTGCAAATCATAGTACTGGGAGATTTTTGCAATTGCAGTATCATTAAAAAATTGATCAACTCTTGGCTTGGTTAATAGTTCAGTACGATCTGCTCTTATCCCGAAAATCAATGTGAAATTATCAGTAATCTTGACTTCGTCTGTCGCGAAAAATCCAATCCGCAGTGTTTTAAACTTCGCGGCAGCAACTGTTGCATCACCACTTGCAGCGTCTAGCAAAGAAAAAGAACGTTGGTAGCGCCTGGGTGTTGCATTGTTCATGAAGTCATCCAGATTGTTAAATGTATATGTTCCGAAGTTGTCGCGAACAAAGGTGTTTAACACATCATTGAATTCATTGTCAGTTCCCAATGTGAATACATGTTTTCCTTTGTAGAACTTGACCATGTCTAGTATGGTCACATTTTTAGCAATCAGCAAATTCGCAGCACTGAAATTTTCAGTACCGAATGCGATCGTTCCTGCACCATCCGTAATGCTTACTCTTGGAAATGGTTGGCCAATGGGGCTACGATCATCCAGCTCATCGGTATAGGTGATAAGCAATCGATTGTTTGCGTTATTGCTGAAGTTTGTTTTCAACTCGCCCGAGAGAGAATGCGTGCGATTTGGGAATAAGTATCCGTTGTTGTAAAAGTTGATGACTGTACTGGCACTTGTGCTGGTATTGTATCGAAGACCTTTATTGTAACGGTAAGAAACAGAAAAGCGATTGTTGTCGTTGATATTCCAATCAATCTTAGCGTTTACGCGTTCCGCATTTAGTTGCTCTGGATTGTCAAGATATCCACCTGGTTCGTAATCGTATTTGGTACGAAGCAAGTTTGCAAGCCCCTCAAGTGATGCTGCACTACTCGTTCCGCGATATTCGGCGAAGTTGAACGGTTGTGGCCTCGTATCACGTTGCCACTCTGCAAGGAAGAAATAGAAAAGTTTGTTTTTGATTAATGGTCCACCAACGCGGAAGCCATAGGTTTTGTTGGAGAAAGGAGCAACACGAGTTCTTTCAACAACATTCGGAAATCCTGGTTTCGGTTGGGCTACTGGCGATTTACCTGTAACATTTTGATCACGATATAAATACCATGCAGCTCCTGAGAGTTGATTCGTGCCCGATTTTGTTATTGCATTGACGGCACCGCCTGTGAAATTACCAAACTGCGCATCGTATGGCGATAGGATAACTTGAATTTGATCGATCGCATCAATCGAAATAGGAGCAACACCTGCCTGGCCGCCATTGGTTCCAGATGCTGCGATACCAAATATGTCGGTGTTATTCGCACCATCAATATAGAAAGAGTTGAAACGGTTATTCTGACCCGCAAACGTTATACCGCCATCATTGGTGATTTTTGCCTGTGGCGTGTATTTCAAGTAATCATTAAGGCTTCTACCTACGTTTGGAAGGTTTGCCATTTTATCACGACCAATACTAGTTTCAGTACCTCCTTTCCCTGACTGCGGTGTTCGCCTGGCTGCAACAACTACTTCTGTAAGGTTGGTAGTTTTATCCGACAATGTAAAATCCTGGTTCGATGTTTCACCAAGACTAAGAAAAACATCGTCTTTCTTTTGATCTGTAAAACCAACAAAGCTTATTACGATTGTGTAAGGTCCGCCTGGACGTAAATTATAAAGATTAAAGCGACCAGCTGCGCGTGATGCTACACGGTAGATGGTGCCTGTGGGAACGTGTGTCGCCGTAATTGTCGCACCAATCATGGGCTCCCCCGTGGGATTTTTAATTGTACCGGAGATGTTGCTGTTTGTTTCCTGGGCTGCAATGGCAAAAGGCAATAGGAGTAGCGCCAATAAAAAGCGCAATAAGCTCTTAAGCATATTAGTTTTGTTTTACGTTGCAAAGAAAGGGAAATCTGTATAAATATAGGAAAGTTAATGTCAACAAAGGGCCGACAGTTAAACCAGTAGCGCTCAGCGGTTAAGCCCAAAATATTCTGCCTTTCTTACGACTTACTAACGCGACGTTTTATCGTTAACTTTGCAGAAATTTTGATAGATGCTGGATACAATTGAAAGTGCGATAGAAGAGATAAAGCAAGGCAAACTGATAATTGTTGTTGATGATGAGGATCGGGAGAACGAGGGAGATTTTATTGGCGCTGCTCAGCACGTTACCCCAGAGGTAATTAATTTCATGAGTAAGTTTGGAAGAGGTCTGATCTGCGCTCCACTTGTAGAAGATAGATGCGAAGAACTGAAACTTGACCTGATGGTCAACAATAATACGGCACTTCACGAAACCGCGTTCACTGTTTCAGTCGATTTATTAGGACACGGCTGTACAACAGGAATTTCTGCCCACGATCGCGCAAAAACCATTCAAGCATTAATTGATCCATCAACAAGACCTGAAGAACTCGGTCGACCCGGACACATCTTTCCCCTTAAAGCAAAAAAGGGTGGAGTTTTACGCCGCGCCGGTCATACAGAAGCAACGATTGATCTCGCACGGCTTGCAGGTATGGGACCGGCTGGTGTTCTCGTTGAAATCATGAACGAGGATGGCTCAATGGCACGCCTACCCGAACTCCTCGAAATCGCAAAAAAATTCGATCTTAAGATTATTTCCATCAAAGATCTGATTGAGTATCGGCTGCAAACGGACTCCTTGATCGAAGAAATCGTTCGCGTCGACATGCCAACCAAATTCGGGCATTTCAAATTGATTGCATTCAGCGAAAAAGGAACAACAAACGAACATCTTGCTTTAATCAAAGGCGAATGGAAAAAAGATGAACCAGTTTTGGCTCGCGTTCACTCATCTTGCTTCACCGGCGATATTCTTGGATCACTGCGTTGCGATTGTGGTGAACAACTACATGCTGCTATGCGAATGGTTGAGCAGGAAGGCAAAGGAGTCATTTTGTACATGAACCAGGAAGGACGCGGAATCGGCCTAATCAATAAACTCAAAGCCTATCATCTCCAGGAAAATGGTTTCGATACCGTTGAAGCTAATCTGCATCTCGGCTTTCCGATGGACAAGCGCGACTATGGCGTCGGCGCACAAATCTTAAGACATCTCGGCATCAGTAAACTTCGCCTGATGAGTAACAATCCAAAAAAACGCGCAGGATTATTGGGGTATGGTATTGAAGTAACAGAGACACTTCCAATTGAAGCCGTTCCAAATCCTTTCAATGAAAAATATCTCCAAACCAAAAGAGATAAACTTGGTCATGAAATTTTAAAAGGACTCTAATTTGCGTGATTTTTGTGCCAATTTGAGGGCAACAAAATTCTCAATCTAACATACTGGTAACCAAAAATATGGAGAGTGTTCGCCAAAAAGCATCGACTTTGACTGCGAGGGATCGGAACCTAATTTGTACTCGTCGGATTTGCCACTGGCGCAACAGGCATTGGAGCGAGTTTTTTCTTCTTTCTTTCTTTACGGAACAGGTCGCTTAAGTTTTCAAAATCGCGGCGATACGAGATACCTGCACCCGAACGATTTTGTTTGCCGGAAGCGGATTGGTAATTATATGAATCGCGGTAGAAAAACGTAAGAAGCAATTTGCCATCGGGGCGAAGTTTCAACTCTGCTGTAAGATCAGGGAGAAACTGGAAATTACTTGGCCCGTTTGCCTGGGCTGCGGGAATCCCAAAGTCGAGCGCACTACCAAACGTAAACGTCAGGCGTTCGTTGAACACGCTTCGTGCCAGTGAAAAATTTACATTCGTTCTATAATTAGAAAGATCACCACCCGTGCTGCTGTTATCAACAAGGAAAGCCCCATTATAAAACTGTGCATTAAAATTTACTTTGATGCTCTCGTCATTGAATACTTTTCTGATTGCATTCGAAAATACTTTGTCGAGTTGATTAGAGATAAAACCTGAAATGCTATTTGAAATAATTCCCTCAGCTGCGAGACTGCCTAATGCGTTTTGTGAGGATGTTGACTTCGGTCCAAAACTATTGAAGATGAGTAAGAATGCAACTTGCTTGTTTAATTCATTTTCATCGGTCTGAATGTCTTTCAAAAGGTTCACTACAATTGGATCGTTTCGGAGTGGACTGTTGTCCGGCATTTTCAGCGAGAACTTTATATCTGGTTGCAATAATTTTCCCGTGAGATGCGCCAGCACTTTTACTTTTCCTCTGTATTTTTTTATGTAGTTAACATCTCCGCCCTGCGCGTACAATTGATCACCAAGATCACTGAACTTAACATTGTCCGCTTCGTATTCTGCCATTACATTCAAATCTGCATTTGTCGGATCGCTACCCCCGGTCCATCGAATAAAGCTTCCCTCACCGAGAAGTGTAAACGGTTTGCGGAGTAACGATTGAAAATTGAAATTGTAATTGCCCTGGTCAATATCATATTGCCCTGTCATATTAAATTCGCCGGCGGTGGATGCGCGCAATTTCAAATTACCATGACCGACGGCGGTCATAACATCTTTTGTCAACTCATCGAGGATGACGTTCATCTTAACGAGGTTGTTGGCAGTAATATCAAGTGCAAGAGTAAGTTTGGAAGTCTGATCATCAGCAAGCGCATCCATCTCACGACCATATGTTTTCCAGACAATGAAATCAGCGAGCCCACTTTCGCGTGTACCCCCAGAACGTATAAATAATTCCGAACTATCTGCAGGTTCTGCTTTCACATTCATCATCATGTCTTCCATCGGCCCGGAAAAAGTAAGGTTGGTTCGGGCAATAACGTTTCCGTAGAATGGATCTTTGGAAAGCGAGTTTGTATTCAAAACAAGAAGACGCGGCGAGTTCATAGCAAAATCAAAATCCATTTCGCGAAATGACTTGTGCCTTAAACGGCCCTTTGTTACCACCGCCGAATTCTGAAAAGTATCCTTCATTGAGAAACTTCCGAAATCAATAAGGTCTTCTTTGAAAGCGAACGTCGCTTCAGGGATGGTGTAAGTAACATTCGTATAGTTTACCTTGAGCTTTGCTTCTTTTAATGATACATCTCCTAAATACTTCAAATCGCGCGTAGAGCCTGCAATGCGAAGTTTTCCGGTAGCCAGTCCCGTGAGATCAGAGAAGACGGACGAAAGATATCGCTCCAGTAAATCGATTTTAGTATTATCAAGATTGACGAGGATATCCAATTGCTTACTACTTGTACTATCCAGCGTATTAAAAAGGCCGCTGAGATCAAATCGGTAATCGCGGTTGTTCGAGATTCCAGTGAAGTTCACTACGCCGGTTCGTTGGTTATAATTCGCACCAAGTTGAACGCGGCCAATGGAATCGTCGTCCAGGCGAAATTGCTCTGCATCGCCTTTGACGTCGATCAGCAATTTCCCAAAAGGGTCGATGATGTCAACTGTAGCAGTCAGTAAACCTTCAAGTCGGTTGGATCGAACAACGTAGGGAGCGAAATCGCCAATATTGATTTTTGTTAGATCAACTTTGATATCGTTCGTATTGCCGATATCGGAGGGCACTGTCGTTATTCGAATTTCCTGTTGACCATTATATATTTTTACGCCTTCGGCAGATACGAGGTCTTTACTTAATACAAGCTCGCCGTCTTTATCTATCGTCCAATTCTTTCCGTTGATATCGAAATTCGATTCGTTGAAAAGAATGCTAATACCGTTTTTGCGGGTATTGACTTTTGCAGAAAGATTTGCCGAGTTCAATGTTTGATTAGCACTCGTTGTTATCCTGACATCGGATGTGTCGTTGGCGGATTTGATGCTGATCGCGGTGCCGGGAAAATGCAGGCTATCGTTAATATAAACGTCACCAATATTAGTTTCTACAGTTAGGTTCTGCATGTTCCCCGATCCTTTCAGCGCGACATTGTACAATGCAATATTTTTATAAGAAAACTGCGGAACTTCTGCATTCAGATCGAGTAAATTTTCTTTGTTGTTGATGCGACCGGTAATCGTACTATAATTGAATCCCTTTAAGTCGGTTACAAAAAGATCGATATAATCCTGGACGTTTTTAGTAGTGATAACGAAACTGAAGTTTTCGTTTTTCAACACTTTCCGTGACGGATTGATATAGCTGGGGAAATATTTATTTAGAAACGTTTGGAACGCTGCAGGAAGCTCATTGATGCTGAACTCGCCAACAAGTGCGGCATCAAATTCATTTGACAGAACGGTAATGACTTTGTTATTGTCAAGCACTTTTGATTCTAGAAATAGAGAATCGAAAGCGATGCGGTTCCCGTTTCGAAGAACATTTGCTTCGTATATCCGGGCCGTTCCCATAAAATTATCGATATCATTTCCGCTGAAATCAAATCGAAATTTTCCTGCAAACTGAATATCATCTTTGGTAAGACTAAGACGTTTGAAATCCGCTTTGGCTATACTGGCATTGAAATCGAACCGAGGAATTTTTTGACTGAAGTCGACCAGCCCGTTTAACGTTGCATCGAGGTTCGGGTCGTTTGAGATCAACTCTCCATTGAACAACTTTTTCGCTACCGTTCCTTTCACAGTGATGTTAGTATAGGTATAATTGTTGGCTTCGATCTTTTCGACAAAGCCGTCCAATTTCGCATTGAGTGTTGCATCACTTAGTCCGTTACCGTTGATGTTCCCTTTGAAAGTGATTTTTCCAACACCGGCTGTTTCAAGAAATTTTCCAAGTTCGAAGTCTCTTGTCTGAATGGTTCCGGAATAACGTGTATTTGCATTTGCAGGGAACTTCATATTTAAGTCACTCACAACTGTACCGAGATTTGTTTCGATCGTGCCGTAGGTAACAAAGTCATTAATAAAACCCGTAAAATTTCCTTTAAATCGCAGGAATTGAAGAAGGTCCAGCCTGGGATATGAAACATTTTTCAATTCGGGAATGATCGCAATCGCGTCTGAGTAAGTCGTACGAAAACTATTTGCATCAAAATCGATATACGTTTTGTTGATATCAGGCAAGCCTGTCAACCGAATATCTCCGTTTAGATAGGTGCTGTTCCCAGCTTCTATCTCCAGGTTTTTAGCTTGCAGGTCTTCGATCGTGCCTTTTATTTTTCCATCAACCCGAATTTTTTTCTTTAAGTCTTTTAGGGTAGGTGCGAAGTAAGCAATATCATCACTACTCAAATCTGCATCGTTAAAATTTGCTTCAAGGTTTACTTGTGTTAGAAAGTCGCCAAAATCGCTAAAGGAACGATATCGCATCGCAAAGAAATTGTGGAGCCTGCTTCTTGGTGTTCGAAGATCGAGGTCGGCGAATTCCATTGCTTCCGGATGAAACTTGATCGCAGCTTTTAGTTGAGTAACCTGTAATCCGCTGCGTTCCTCTGTACGAAGAGATGTAGTACCAGTAATGCTGTCGCGATTAAGCTGAATATCTTTAAATGTGCCGTTGATGTTGTAGAAGTGAATATTGCTGCCGTCAAAGTAATTCGCAAGAGCGGTATCGCCTTCTGACATTGTTTTAAAGCCGCCGTTTTTGAGAGAAACCTCGTTGATGCGAACAGACCAGCCCTCCGGATTCCATCGAAGTCGATTTGGATCGTTTTTGATTGAGTCTGTTTTTCGATCCGTTTTTGGAAGGGGAGGCCTGTTGCCTTCATAATTCGATAAGGTAAACAACGGATCAATTAAAGAGATAGCAGAGATAACAACTTCTTTTTTTTCAACGCTGAACGTTTCGGCATCCAGCGAAAGTTGGCCAAGGCGAATTCTTTTATCTTCTCCACGCCATGCGTCTCGCTGAACGAGGTGGACATTTTCAAATTCAAGTTTCTTCAGATCGAGACTGATGGGCTGAGAGGCTTCCTTCTTTTGTTTGCCGCTACTGAAGTAGTCGATTAAAAATTGATAGTTCCAAATTGAATCGTTTCGATTGAGATAGATGGTTGCATCTCTTAACCCAACATAGTTCAACGAAATATCATCGTAAAAGAAAAACCAATCGGTAATGTTCACCTGCAGGTCGCCAGCGTAAAGAAGTGTGTCTTTGCTCCGATCCAGGATAAGCGTGCCTTCAAGATGCATTTTATCGAAGAAGGTAAAGTCTACCCGATCGATCTTAACGGTCGTTTGAAGATTCTCTGATAATGTTTTTGTGACTTTACGAGCGAGCCAATTCTGAACCGGTGAAGTCTGGAGTGCCAGCCATAAAACCACAATAAGGGCTAATAGCAACAGCAAAACTGTGCGGGTTATTTTCCAGAATTTTTTCAGAATCAGGGGGTATTAACTGTAAATTTAGGTATTCGATGTTGTGTTGCAAATACAATACCAACCATTTGGTATTATGATAGATAGATGCAGTCAACGCTTCAATAACATACATAAGCGGCTAATTCGGATAATAAAGTATCAACTGCGTAAAAAACCCGTGTTATTTAACAGTTTTTTAGTCGGCCAATGCAGCCGGATATGCACACTCCACGTGCTCGATGACGATTTCCTACCAAATAAGAAAGTATTGATACTCGGCCATTCCCAGAATGGTATTTAGAATGAGAACGATGCCTTATCTCGTATAGGTTTCTAACCATCTTCAAATTTGAGAATTAACCATTATTTTTACGACTACTACCAAAACTAAAACCGCACACATGAGAAAAGTTTTCTTACTGTCGCTGCTTCTGCTGTCTATTTCAATGCACCTTCTTGCTCAGGACCTTGGAAAATCCCGATTCGGTGTAAAAGCAGGTCTCAATTATTCCGCACAATCCGTCGAGTTGAACCGCGAACGTGAACTTTCCGATTTCCGTACAGGGTTTACCATCGGCTTTTTTAAGGAAATTCCTTTAGCTCCCTCGATCATGCTTCAGCCCGAACTCTCCTATAATCGTTTGATCAGCCGTTACGAGGAGAAAACAACGAAATTGAATTACCTGTCAATACCATTGTTATTGAAAATTCATGGTAAACATTTTGCCGGCTATTTTGGACCGCAATTCAGTCTTTTACTAAGTGGTAAGTCGGACGAACTTTATGGCGATGAAGAAGATTTGAAAAACAGCTACAGTTCCGCAGACTTTGGTGGTGTTGTTGGATTTGAATATTCCTTTGGTCCTGCGAACCGGTTCGTTGTGAGTACACGTTACCAGTTTCCACTTTCAAACGTTTTGAAAGATGCAGCCTCCGGGCAATCTGTAAGAAACACCGGGTTTCAACTAACCGGTGGTGTCCGATTTAAGTAATTCATCCAGTTAATATTGATGTAGAATTCAATCACAAGTTGCAGAAGTTGTAAGAAGAATTTATAGATGAGCGGGGTCTGTCGGTTATTTGACAGGCCCTGTTTTTTTGTGGGAAACATTGTGGGCGAGTGGAACAGCCTGACGCGAATTACGCGAATTGAGCGAATAGGAGCGAATAATACAGAACGAATACAACTTCGCT
>JACMLR010000301.1 GCA_014379515.1 Chitinophagaceae bacterium | reverse complement strand
TCGTCGATCAAACAACATCCTGGAATAAAGGCAACCTCGAAGAGTTCATGAAAGGTTACTGGATGAATGATTCTCTCATGTTTATCGGGAAAACCGGGGTGACCTATGGATACAACAACACTTTAAATAATTACAAGAAAGGATATGTCGATACTACCCAAATGGGCAAGTTGTTTTTTGATATTCTAAAAGTGACGCGCATCTCTGATGAACATTTTTTTGTCGTCGGCAAATGGTTCCTAAAACGAACTGTCGGTGACCTCTCCGGACATTACACATTGTTGTTTCGAAAAATAAATGGCCAGTGGCGCATTGTGGCTGATCATAGTTCTTAACCGCCAATTAAACTATGAGTTCATCAACTTTGAAAGGTTTCTCGCATTCATTAAAAACGCGTGAGGACCGGGTATTGCTGCTTCTGTGTGCGGTGTTGCTATTGGTGTACCTGGCAAACGCATTTGGACCACTTCGGTTAACCAATGATACCCTCAGGTACTTCATCCTAAAAGAACAAATGGATGGCAGCTGGCCAGTGGCTTTTGGTCCTTCATCCGATTTTCTTCCTTCGGGCTATGTTTATTTTCTGTCGTTTTTATCGCGGTTGAATATCTTGAATTCAACGACAATTGTTATTGTCCATCTCTTATACCTTGCGGGATCGATTTACTTTGTAAAAGAAATTTTCGGGCGAAACATCAACTGGCGATCACTTGCGTTTCTTATGTTGTTGAGCTGGACCACCATAAAATATTCGCTCATCCCCCTGTCCGAAATGCAGTTTCTTTTTTTTACGACAGCCGCGCTTTATTGTTACGTGAAGTACGATGCTAATAGAAACTTTATATACCTGTTGCTGGTAGTCTTGTTTTGCAAACTCGCAATTGAAACGCGAAGTGCCGGGTTCGTTTTGCCCGTGTCAATTATTGCTGCATTCATTTTGAAACATAGAGCCATTTGGGCGACCATCCTGAAAAGAAATAAATGGGCCTGGTTCTCCCTGGTATTGGTTATCGCATTAATTGCCGTTGGTTTTTATTGGCTGAAGGATAGCGCATACACATCTTATTTCGCTGGACCGTTTAGCAACGATCCAGTTGGTTTTGTATTCAACACCGTCTGGAAACAGCTTGGGTATTTCGGTGAACTCTTCATTAATATTCCCGCATCGAAAACGCGATTCCTTGTTGCGGCATCAATTGGTGATGTCATCTATCGACTGGTTGGAATCTTATTCTTATTGCTACTTCTTTCCAGGTTATTACGAAGACGCTATTCCATCCCTTTAATCATCCGCGCCTATATTGTTTTGTACATCGGGCTCATATTCAACTGGCCATTTTTTGATGCACGCTTTTGGTTTCCGATTCTTCCATTGATGATTGGTGTTTTCTTATCGAATCCACCTACTATCAGCCAACGAACACGAGTGGTGAATTCGATCTACAAAATTGCCTTTGTGCTTACCGGCATTTTCTCACTTGGCTACTACACTTACCTATCCTATAACCAATCTGCGTTTGCAGTAAGACATGACGCAGGAAAATGGAAACGGGAATATGAATTGCATTTTTCAGCAACCGAAACGAAGGATTCGACGATCGATCAAAAAGCCCTGTACCTTCTCAATAAATATGATTAGCTGATGTTACGTAGATTTACAAAACTCCTTAACGAGATTTAAATTTCCATTCGCATGCTCAACACGCTCACTGTTATTGTTCCCGTCTACAACGAAGAGCAGAGCATCGTTACAATTCTCTCCCGCATCCAGAAGGTTCAGCTATTGAATGATATTAGTAAGGAAATCATCATTGTGGATGATGGCTCCACCGATCGCACGCACGAAATGATCGCAAGTTTTATCGAAACAAACGAGGATGCTGTCGTGCAGTATCATCGTCTCGAAAAAAATGGGGGTAAAGGAACCGCTGTAAGAAAAGGTATCGAACTTGCGACCGGTGAATACCTCATTATCCAGGATGCCGATCTTGAATACGATCCAGAAGAGTACAATGTTCTTTTAGCAACGGTTTTAAAAGCCGATGCAGATCTTGTGCTTGGTTCGCGCTTCGTGGGCGGAAAGCCACATCGCATCTTATTTTTTTGGCACTCGATCGGCAACCACATCTTAACGCGGCTCTCGAACATGTTTACAAATCTCAACCTCACGGATATTGAAACCGGCTACAAAATGATCCGGACTTCAATCATCAAAAAAATAGTGCTTCGCGAAAACAGGTTTGGATTCGAACCTGAAGTTATTGCGAAGCTTGCACGCATTCGAGGTATTAAAATATACGAAGTTGGAATTTCTTACTATGGCAGAACCTATGAAGAAGGAAAAAAAATAAATTGGAAGGACGGGTTCCGGGCAATCTACTGCATTCTCAAATACAATCTTTTCCGCTGATGGCTATTGGCGAACCATCGCACTCCTCCGATCCGCAAGGACTCCATACACTGGAATTACTTGCAGCTGCCACCCGATTCAACAAATGGATGTATGATACAATTCGTCCCTTTTGTACGGGACACATTTTTGAAGTTGGCAGCGGCCTGGGCAATATTTCCCGATACTTTCTTGACAACAAACAGCAACTCACGGCAAGCGATCTTCGGCCAGAGTATTGCGATCATATAAAAAAACAGTTCGAAGGAAACCCGTTTTTACATGCTGTTGTTTCGGTTGATTTGGTATCAAAAGATTTTGCTGAACAATATAGTCCCTTGCTGAATCAGTTCGATACAGTAGTAGCCCTCAACGTTATCGAACATATCGAAAATGACTTGTTGGCAATTCGGAATTGTTCTCAATTATTGAAGAATGGAGGTCGTCTTATAATACTCGTACCGGCATGGCAAAAGCTGTACAACAATATGGATCGGGAACTCGGTCACTTCAAACGATATACTGTTCCTCAAATAAGTTCAGTTATAACAACTGCGGGATTTGATGTCGTTCATCAGCAGTATTTTAACGCGGCTGGTATGGCCGGTTGGTTTGTTAGTGGAAGTTTACTGAAGAAGAAAATGATACCAGGAAATCAACTGAGATTTTATAACACGATGGTTCCTGTTTTTAAAACCGTAGATAGATTATTATTGAATTCAATCGGCCTATCAGCCATTTGTATCGGGAAGAAGAACTGACTTAGCAAATCATCCGTGCGGAAATTTTTCCTTCCAGATTTTGTAGTTGATCCAGATTAGTATCGATAAACTTACCACGAACCAGATGTAAAAAATGATATTGCCGATTTTCACTCCATTTTCTGGTATCATCCAGCCATTATAGATCCCAATTGCGACATTAATAAATAACCAGACCAGCACTGAGCTTATCGACCAAACGATTCGTTTCAAAAAATTACTTGCGTCGTCTTCTATCTCACTCATACACAAATCTACGGGTACGATTGGTTTTATGGCACCAGCATTTTTCGAAATTCGGTCGAGTCTCCATTGAAAACATTGAAATCTACTTTTGAAAAAATGCCATTTACCCGCCCGGTTTCGCTGTGTTGCCAAAAATGCCATGGCCGTACAATTCGTGGTCGTTCTTTCTGAAGATAATGAGCCGCCCACAGTGGGTATTCGTCGAACTCTTCGCGGAGATGTTGTTTGTAAAAATCAACATTTGTATAAATAACTGGCCGAATGCCATAATGATTCTCAACAATTGTCAAAAACTCTTTCACTCGTTCACGAAGTCTCGTGCCACT
>JACMLR010000300.1 GCA_014379515.1 Chitinophagaceae bacterium | reverse complement strand
GTTACAGGTGCCGGGCATAGCTTATCATAAAACGAACCACCTTCTGGCTTGAGAAAGAACTCAACACTAAAGAAGCCTGGCGTGCCCAGGGTTTCACAATTAGGATCGATGGATTCAATATGCCGACGAAGCGAACACTCACGTTCATCAATGCAAAACATTGCCTGGAAACTTTTCTTTGTGCGAGTTAATGTCGTCGCACGTTTGCGCAACAACTTCATCCCATTAAGTACCTCATCGTAATAACTCCATTCGAAAGCATTTTGCCAAATGGTAAGCACTTCGTTTAATTCTGTTGATGGAACGGGCGCAAACAAGTCAGGTAAGTCCGATTTAACGACAGTCGCAAGCGGTTGCCATTTTTTTCCAAGTTGATGATCGAGCGCGTCAATCTCGAGGATCAGTTCAAAAATAATGGCATCGCGAAGTGCGATATACTTAGCATCCAGCAATGCATTTGGATTTGCTTCGATTGCACACACCATACCCGACCAGCCGCGATGACTGAACTGTTGATCAAATAAATATTGCGAATACATCTTTTCGTCACCAACAATTAACTTCAATAAACTGGCAATTGTACATTCAGTTTCGAGCAATAATTTTCGTGCACGAGAAGTCTTAAAAAAACTTATAAAATTATTTTTTTCGATTTGTTTTATTGATGCGAGGAAACCAGCTTCCGAAGCAGGAAATGGGTTAATCGCGATTCCTTCGTCCAGGTAACTTGCAAAAATGCGGAAGAGTAGTGGTTGAACTAAATTATCGAGATCAATTTTGAAAGCTGATTTCCAATGTGAACGCAACACACCGATGCGCGGTGAATTGTGATCGTCGTAGGGTTGACTAAGCAATTTTCCCCTCCAGGTTGATAAACTATCTTTTCCCGTTGAATTAATAATAATGCGATCAAGCACCTCATCTTTGATACGCCTGATTTCGTGAAGCTGCCTGAATTCTGCAAGTTGCAGAGTGACCTGAAATCCAAAGATTTTTGATGCTTTAAAAATGGCATCATAAAACTTCATGTGCTGAAAAGCATGAAGCGAATTATGATGAATAAAATCCTTTAACGGAGTTTGTGTTGGCAGGTAATGCCTTAGCTCATGTAAAATATGTGACTCATCGAAGCTGGTTTGGCTCATTCGTTAGTAGTTGGCTTAATGGACAGATTGTACGTTTGATTGATTTTCGATCTGGTACTTTTCCTGGAATCCATCCAGGCTGAGCTCGATGTTTTTTAGCGGTGCCTTGATCAAGTTAAATTCTTTAATAATCTCGAGAACGTCAAAGTCAATATAGTCTGTGTGAGAAGCATCAATAACGACTTTGGAGTTTGCCGGAATATGATCAAGTGTTTGACGGATCGACGCTTTGTTTAGGAAAGATACTTCTTCCGACAACCGGATATGAATTGTATCCCCAGCTTTATGTTGATCTTTATGAAAGAAGTACGAGTTTTTAAGATTGCCATGTAAAATTGCACCAAAGGCAGCGATCAGGCCGGCAACGACACCGACAAGCAAACCTTCACCACGGAGGGGCGGATAAACACCGAAAAGATCAATCCCCAGAATTACAAGAACAGTTACAAAAAATGGTATCCACTGGTACTTACCATTCTTTATCATTTGCGAGAAGACGGAAATCTTACAAAGTTTATAGCCCGTCAATAAAAGAATTGCAGCGAGGGCTGCCAATGGAATCAGGTTAAGCAATGTTGGAATCGTAATAACAGAAACCAACAATAGTATCGCGTGGAAGATGGTCGACAACTTCGATTTCGCACCTGCATGAAGATTGGCGCTGCTTCGAACAATTACACTTGTTATTGGAAGTCCACCGATCAATCCAGAGATGGAGTTACCAACTCCCTGAGCAAACAACTCGCGATTCGTATTAGTAACATTTCTTTCGGGATCCATGTTATCGATTGCTTCGATACTTAGTAATGTTTCCAATGATGCGATAATGGCGATCATAAAACCGGTCATAATTATTTTACTATCGAGAAATCCGGAGAAGTCGGGCAAAGTAAAAAACGATAAAAATTCATTAACACTGCTTGCAGCTTTGATTTGTACGAGATGATCGGATCCAACAACCAGTGAGCTGTTTGATGCTTTCCAAATTTCATTAATAGTGATGGAAAAGATAACCGCAATGAGTGCACCGGGAATGAATTTGACTCGTTTCTTGATGAAGGGTCGATCCCATACAAGCATGATAGCAATGGAGGTGAGACAGATGATGAACACACCGATTTCAATATGCTGTAATGGAAGTAGAAGTTCATGCCAGTCTTCATTACCGAAGGGAAACAGTTCCGTAAGGTTTCCTTTTTCATCACGATCATAACCCACTGCGTGTGGAATTTGTTTGGCAATGATAAGTATCCCGATACTGGTAAGCATTCCTTTGATAACGCTCGATGGGAAATAATTCGCGATGCCACCAAGTCGTGCAACACTCATGAGTATTTGAAGGATACCGGCGATCAATACGGCACAAAGAAAGAGATCGAACCGGCCTATGCTGGTAATTGCGCCAAGAACAAGTGCGGCGAGGCCTGCAGCAGGACCAGCAACGCTTAGTTTCGAACTACTTAAGGCCCCGATGACGACACCCCCGACGATCCCAGAGATGAGACCGCTAAAAAAAGGTGCGCCGGATGCGAGCGCAATACCTAAACAAAGTGGGAGCGCAACAAGAAAAACAACCAGACCGGAAGGGATATCCCTGCCTGCAGTGGCAAAGTACTTATTAGCCATAAAATCAATGATGAGTTGAGCGACAATAAAATTGAGCACCAGAGGCTGAAAATGAAAGCGAGAAATTAATTATAGTCCGGTGGGTTGATATCCGGGTCCAGGACGAGGGTTGAAATGTCAACAGGGGGATGAAGATGTTGAATGATTTCTGCGTTGATAAAATTGGCGAGGTAATAATGGCCTTCGGCGATTTTATCTTTTTCGAAATCGGTTTCTTTTTCAACGCCTTTTTCCGATTCCTCAGTTTCAACGATTTCAATCTCAGGTGTACATATAACCGCGCTGGCGACGATATTGCTAACCAGGGCGAGACCAACAAGATAAAAAGTAAAAAGGACGAAGAGGCGTTTCATGCTGTTTAAAGGTAGGTGTTTAGATTTGAAGTGCCGGACATGCAAAGCTATTAACATCCACCCGATGAGAATTGTATTAGATCAACCATTACCAGAAATAATCATCAACTTTGAAACTGTTTGTCATCAGACCAACATCATCAAAATTTCCTATGCTCGACATTGTTATCCAGGCAAGAGAAGCCGCAATCAGCAAACAAATGCAAGTGAAGCGCATTCTTCCTTTCAGACTGAGAAGAATGATCGGCCCTTTCATTTTTATGGATCATGCAGGGCCAGTTGTTGATATTCCTGCCGGGCCATCTGCGCTTGATGTACTACCTCATCCGCACATTGGACTTTCCACGGTAAGCTATCTATTTGGTGGGCAGGTAACACATCGGGACAGCCTGGGAGTGGAACAAATCATTCGCCCGGGCGAAGTAAATTGGATGACAGCGGGAAGTGGAATTGCTCACTCTGAAAGGTTCGAAGATCCATCGGCACTGAGCGGTGGATTGGAAATGATCCAAACCTGGGTAGCATTGCCTGAAAAAGATGAAGAGGCAAGTCCGTCCTTCACCAATTATGCACCTGATCAACTTCCAATCTTTACGGATAAAGGTGTTTGGATGCGTTTAATTGCCGGAAACGCATTTGGCCTAAATAACGCAGTTAAGACAAATTCACCGCTATTTTATTTGCACGTCGTTTTAAAAAAAGGAGCAAGGTTCGGTTTGCCAAAGGAACATTCGGAGCGGGGATTTTATATCGTGAATGGGAGTGTAGAGATGGCAGGAGTTACCTATCCTGCAGGACAAATGCTAGTGTTCAGTAAGGGAGTTGACCCTTTAATTATCGCAAAAGAAGATACAACCTTGATGTTGTTAGGCGGTGAGCCGTTAGGAGATCGTTTTATCTGGTGGAATTTTGTATCGTCTCGAAGCGAGCGGATTGAGCAAGCAAAAGAAGATTGGAAACAGGGCCGGATTATATTACCGCCTAACGATAATTACGAGTTTATTCCGTTGCCCGATGATAGTTCAAAACCTGCCGGCGGGCCACCAAGGCCTGAGCCGTTGTCTTAAGCTTTTCTCATTTCAGCCTGGTGAATATTTAACTCCAATAATTCCATTGGGAAAAACAGCGTTCTTCAATTCCTTTGAACGGAGTGAGGGCAATCGTCAATAGCGGCAATCACCTAAAGCTATGCGGCCCCTGGAACCATTGAACACCGGATCACCAATACCATAATTCAATTCATAAATAGCAAGCGCATAGGCATCGATGTTTGAAATCCCTGGCAGACTGTTTGAGACAATTTTATGGTATTGCCAAAGTCCATCGAATGTCAGGTATTCATACACTGCTTTATTTGAACCCGCTAGTAAGATGTTGTTGTGCATCGCAACTGATTTGCCGAAAAATGTTTCCGGTGTATCAAAAGGATGAGTCCTTATTTCAAGGTTTGATGATAAAAAATCCCCATTGCCATCTTTTGCGCATGTGAAGATTGCGCCAATATTGTTTAATGGAGGTATGTCTAAACCGGGACAACCTATGACAATTCTATGTTCGTACATGGCGATTGATTTACCGAAGTTGTCTTCCGCGGCACCATAGAGCGCATATTCAATCGTATTTGCAAACACGTAGTTATCGCTCCCGCTATTTTTATATACGTAAACCATTCCCCTTCCTGCATCTCCGGAACTCGGTGCCTTTGATGCGCCGACGACGAGTACGCTGCTATCAACGGCAATGGATACCCCAAATTCCTGGTTGGGTATTCCTGTTGGGTTGTCGATTCGCTGAAGCTGTGTGAAAACGTCATTGCTGATTTTGTAGATGTATACAGAACCCGCATTACCAGGAATACCTGCGTTAAAATGACCTCGACAACCTATTGCGAGGTAGTTTCCATGCAAGCTTAATGAGGTGCCGTATTTTTCAAGATCAACGCGCGTGGTCGCCCTGAATTGAGTGAAATATTGAAAGACTCCATTCACTTTTTTCAGAACGGAAACTTGCCCGTCTTGAATTAAGCCACCAGTAAGCGGCGCCCCTATAAATATGAAATTATCATTAATTGCAACTGAAGTACCAAAGCGGCGGTCACCACCATAAAAAAATTGCTGCTGGTATTGCCATTGCTTATTAACCCGCTTAAAAACAAACACAACTCCGATGCCAGCCAGTCCAACACCAGCATCACTTTGCGGCGCACCGACTACTGCAAAATCGCCATGTATTGCGATACTGTATCCTTGCTCTTCAACAAGTGCTGCATTGTTGATGAGTGGGACGTCAGAATAAGACGCAGTAAGCGATTTCCATTCGCTTCCGTTGAAACCTTCAAAATCGTTGGTCGCATCATTATAACGAATTGTACCGGGAGCGGGTGAGCCATTATCATTGCCGATTCGGATCTTCCCATTTACATCGAGTTTTTGCTGTGGTGATTGTGTACCGATGCCCACATTTTGCGCCAATATGTTTTCGGACAGGCAAAGAATAATGAACATTAAACATGGGAGAAAACGCATATACTTAGAAGTTATATTGTTGGTGGTTGTAAGATGCATGACAACGAGAAGTCGTGGGTACTTTAATTTATTTTTTTCCCCAACCTTCCGGCCATGTCATAAATTCATCAAGGCTCTTATACCCGTGGTAGATGACGGCGGGTTGCGAAATAGAACCCGGAATATTGTTCACGTAGAACTCCCATTTAAAGTAGCGCCAGTTGGTGAAGTCGAAAAAATAAATGTTTTGAAATTGACTGCCATTTCCAATTTGCACAGCCGATGACACATTGGTCCAGTCGTACCCCGCGGACCCACGTGTATAAGAGTTGATTGACTTCATTTCAGCCATCGTAGCGCCATCATGAGCATCATAGCAAAGCCCTTCCTTGAACCAAAAGATGGTACGAAAATGTCTTCTGACCTGCCCGTTCCCCAACGGTTCAACAACAGCATCGAGATTGCTTTGCGGCCACTTACCTGCGAGCGACCCGGTTTGATAAAACAAGTGCAAAAAATATATATTGCTTTGAGGATTTCTGACGATAGTGTCTTTGTAGAATTGATTCGAGCCATCTCTCAACAGCCGATAACTGGAATTGGTCCACTGGTGCACCCATCCATAGCCGATATGGCTTTGGATCTCCGCCGGAAATCCTTTGCTTAAACTGTCCATCGACCTTGGCGATCCAACAATCTCGAAAGAATCTTTCACCCCTATGTATTTCAATTCCATTTTAAAATATTTTTTCGATGCTGTTTCCTTGCTTCTCAAATCGAAAAAGTAGATGAATTGCCGCCATCCCTGGGAGGTCTGTTCGACGTTGAAATAAGCACAAGTCGGCGTGTTTTTCATTGCGGATGGTGGCTGAAGTTGATCGTCGGTTCCCTGCTTTTTGCACGATGCGATTGTAGCGATGGCGATCAGTAGGTAGGCAATTCTTTTTTTCATGTGAAAGGTTCTTTTCATCACAAACGTATTGCTTAGCCCAAACGCAGGAAAGGACAGATCGCTTAACTGCATTTTAAATCGACAGACAACCAGAGGTCTGAACCACGCGACTTTTTTTACGATTGAAACCGTTAGTTTTACTCTTCAAACAAAGACCTTTTTTGACTGCTACTTCTGTGAAATTTTCCTGCCTGATTGCCGACGATAACGAAATCGACCGGCTCACAACTGTGGCATATGCCCGGGCAATTCCTTTTTTGCAGATTGATGGCGTTTTTGATTCAGCCGAAGCGCTACTGAAATCACCAGGCGCGACGAGTGCCGACGTCCTTTTGCTTGACATCGACATGCCCGGCCTTTCCGGTATTGAATTACGCAGTCAATTACAGAAAGTTCCCGCGTGCATATTCATCACGTCGTTTGCCGACTATGCCTTGGATAGCTTTGAAGTATCAGCGCTCGATTTTTTAGTCAAACCATTATCATCTGATCGCTTTGCTAGAGCAATGATGCGTCTTCGGGAATACTTGACTATTGTACAGAAAGCTGCGTTGTTTGAATACAGCCTCGGTGGAGACGTAGTTTTTATTAAAGAAGGGCATCAACAAATCAAGATTCCACTTTTCGAGGTCATGTATCTTGAAGCATTAAAAGACTACACAAGCATTGTTACGCGTGAACGAAAATATTGTGTGTTGAAACCATTGGGGCGATTGTTGGAAGATTCGCCATTCCATAAGTTTGTACGCATACATAGAAGTTATGCGGTGCAAAAAAATTTTATCAGGCAAATTGGCTCAAAAGAAATTTTAGTTAATGACATTGTGTTGCCTGTTGGTCGCAGTTATAAAGAAGAACTAGTTAATTTAAGATGAGAACAGTTGTTCTATTTGCACTTTTATTTATTACCGCGACAACTGTGGCGCAGAAGAAAGGTCAGGATCTTGTTGATTCGTTATCTACCGTTTTAATTAACACCCCTAAATCTGATAAAAAGAAAGTCGCTCGACTTTTCATCGATCTCAGTTCAGCATATTTACAAATTTCGAATTATACGGCTGCCGCTTCATTGGTATCTGATGCCCTGTCGATTGCGGAAGAACTTTCGGATGATGATTTGACAGGAACTTGTTTCCAAAACCTTGGTACTATTTATTTTTTTCAACGCAATTTTTCAAGGAGTGATGAATATAACGATCGTGCATTGGCCATTTACTCAAAAACGGGTAATGTCAAAAGGAAGTTGTCTCTCATCAAGCGCATCGCAGATAATTATTTACAGCAAGGAGATTCGTCGAAAGCAGTTTTTTATTACGATTCTGCATTGGCTATGGCACGGGCACTAGGTGATCCCGCTACGCAAGCAGCTATTTATGCGAATCGATCAATTCTTTACAATTTAGATTATGAGCATAAGATCATGATGGCATTCCAGGCAAAAAAAATCTACGACTCGTTGGGTATCGATGACCAAACTTCGTTGATTAACATCGGCAACATCGGAATTGCCTACAGGGATATTGTTCGATTAGGTCGACCAGCTTTTTTAAAAAACTCATTGCTCATTCCGGGCGATAGTAACGCGTTGCTGACACTTGCCGAGATATATATTGTAGAAGCTATAAGCAAATCAAACCTCAACAAGGATCCTGATAATACCTCTTATTTTACCGGGGTATTGGCGGAGCTTCAGGAAACGAAGGGGGATTATAAAAGTGCTTACAAAAATATTCGAACCTATTACGAAGTACAGGACTCGATTTACTCGCAGGCAAATAAGAATAAGATTGCCTCGCTAGAGGTGCAAGGTCAAATTGCGCTCAGAGATAAAGAACTTGCCCTCAATAAGCTGTCGATCGAAGCTCAAAGAAAGCAACGGATCTTTTTGTTGGGAGGGATTGTTTTGTTTGGCGTAATAGCCGCACTTCTGCTTTGGCAAAACCAAACGCGAAGAAGGGCGAATAAGGCGTTGCTTGCGCTGAATAAACAATTAGATGAAGCCAATACGGTGAAAGCGAAGTTTTTTGGAATACTGAGTCATGATATTCGAAGCCCGATAGCAAACCTGGTGAACTTCCTGCATTTGCAGCAGACAGCGCCCGATCTGCTATCCGCCGAACAGATTGCGCACAATGAGAAAAAAATCACCACCGCAGCTGAAAACCTTTTGGAAAATATGGAAGTAATGCTGCTCTGGAGTAAAGGGCAAATGAAAAATTTCAAACCGGTGATATCGTCGGTTTTATTGTTGGACTTATTTCATACAGTGCAGAAGTCGTTTACGGGCAACAGCAATATCCAATTCGATTTAGAAGCTGATCCTCGACTGAAAATAACAACTGACGAGAATTACCTGCAGACAATTCTTTTGAATCTCACAAGCAATGCTGCGAAAGCCCTTCAAAATACTGCCGATGCACGGATTACCTGGCGAGCCGTACAACACAAAGAGGCCGTCGTGTTGAGTATTACTGATAATGGCCCGGGTGTGTTGGACGAAGCGCTTAAAGCGCTTTTTGAAGAGACATCAATCCAGGCTTCTCATGGACTAGGGCTGCATATTGTCCGTGACCTTGCAAAGGCGATCGGGTGCAGCACGACATATAAGTCGGAGCCTGGGTCGGGTACGAGTTTCTATTTGAGGCTACCGCATAATCCCGTGCCTTCACAAATTTAAGGCGAGGTCTTTTTTTACGATATTGTGGAATTTGATTTTGTTCCATTGACATCAAAAACATACATTTGCACCCCTGATTCATTGGAAACGGGACATTGATTTGGAATACGGGAAGTAGCGCAGGCCGGTAGCGCACCTGGTTTGGGACCAGGGGGTCGCAGGTTCGAATCCTGTCTTCCCGACTAAAATTGTGACAAGGTGGCTTTTATGCCACCTTGTTTGTTTATATCATCTTCTGAAATGCTTTTCAGGCTTGCGTTTACTGCGAAAAGGAAATTTACTTTCCCGGTTCGAAATGGGTCGTTTTTGAAAGCGCAGCTTACACCGTTGAGAAATATCAAATTTTGTAATTTTTCTTTAGTCGTAACAGTGCTACACCTGTAACTTTTAGGCGTTCGTCAATTCGATCAAGCGGTTTACCGGTTAATTTATTCTCTCCCATAATATCTTTATTTTATACAAATTCATTCCTGACTAAAAGAATTTGTCCGGTGAAATTGGCAAATTTCTTTGCCGTT
>JACMLR010000299.1 GCA_014379515.1 Chitinophagaceae bacterium | reverse complement strand
TACAGAATACAGAATACAGAATACAGAATACAGAATACAGAATACAGAATACAGAATACAGAATACAGAATAATTCGGGTGTCCAAGATAAGGCATCCGATGGATTCGAGCCCCGAAGGGGCGGCATCGCATAGCAAGGGGCGCAGCCCCTTGAACCGTCACCGTTAAATTACAGCCCTGCAGGGGCGCAATCTCTCATCATCAATTGAGTTGGCGAGAAGCCCTCGTTCACGCAAGCCATATGAGCGATCCTGTTGCCGACACTATCCCTCATTTGTGCGATAAAAACGGTTTCCATTGCGCGGAAACAACATAGGCCTCGTTTACTCCGGTCGTAATTTCGTCCAATAACAAATTGAGGGATCTATGGCATACACTTTTGTAAGGAACGCCGTGCAACTTGTATTCAGCACAAAGCATCGACGACCTATCATTCTGGACTTTATCAAAAACGAACTGCACAACTATCTCGGTGGTATCTGTAATCAACTTGATTGCCAGGCTATCCAAGTCGGAGGTTATAGTGACCACGTTCATGTTTTATGTTTGCTTTCAAAAAAGATAGCTCTCATGAAGCTTGCTCAAGAACTGAAGTCGCGTTCCTCGGGTTGGATGAAAACGAATGGCGATGTGTTTCAAGATTTTTATTGGCAGGAAGGGTATGGAGCTTTTTCTGTTCACCACTCTAATCTTGATAATGTCAGTCTTTATATCTCAAATCAGCATATCCATCATCAAAGTGTTTCGTTCCAGGACGAATTTCGTGCATTCTTGATCGAACATAACATTACCGCGGATGAACGTTATCTATGGCAATGACAAGGGGCGGCGCCCCTTGCTATGCGATGCCGCCCCTTCGGGGCTTATTTCAATGCAAATAATTCGCGACAAAACAATCTCGCTCCCCTCACAATTTTACATTCAACCCCACCATAAAATTTCGTCCCGCCATTGGGAAAAAGAAATTTTCTGTTACCAGCGCTCCGCCATATTGGTAACTGAACGTATAACCATTTGGTTCATAATCGGTATCAAACACGTTATTAATTTGTAACACGAGATTCGTTTCTTTAAATAACAATTTCTGTAACCGATAACTCAACATGACGTCCTGAACGAAAAACGCATCAAGACTTCGTGTCAACGTAGAGGTATTATCCAAATACTGCCTGCTGACATATTTCCCCGGTAAACTAATTGAAACATTTTTGATTGGCTCGATATTAATCACCATAGATCCCACGTATGCAGGCGAAAACGCAATGTCTGTTGTGCCTCGATCTACCGATTTTTGACCACCATTATCATAGTCGTCATAATATTCTGTAAAGTCTTTTATCTTGTTTAGGCTCGCCGTAAAGTTTCCACCAACATTCAACCATCTATTAACCCGCACCTGGGCTGATACTTCAATCCCTGCCCGGTAGCTCTTCGGAATATTTATTCTCGTGTATGCGCCAACGTCATTGATCTTTCCAGTTAGTACCAATTGATCTTTGTAGTCCATAAAAAATAAATTCGCTGTCCATTGGTAATTGCTTTCTTTTTTATCGACGCCTATCTCCACGTCTTGTAGAAATTCACGCGTTGGTTGTTGTTGACTGCCTGCCTCAAAATCATCGCGGTTCGGTTCCTTCTGCCCGATCGCATAAGAACCATATAAATTATAGCCATTTATATTATAACTCAATCCAAATTTTGGATTGAAGAAATTATAAAATTCCCGGACATTTAATCCGGGGTTATCCCGGAAGCCATCTACATTATATAATATCCTTCGAAACTGCAGATCCGCAAATACTTCTAACCGTTTGCCGATTCGTTGTTGAAATTTCGAATAAATATTAATATCGGTTTTATACGCTTCATGATCATACCAACGATAATTGTTCGGCACTCCGGCTGCTGCCCAAACAATCTCACCATAATGATTTCCGTCATATCGATTCCATCCGCCACCAAAAGTTAATTGGGTCGACTTGCCTTTATATTGCAACGAAAATATTTGACCATAATAATAATTGTCGAGCCATAACTTCCTGATCAAATCAGTAGATGACGATGTATCATTTCCCATTATAAAATCAGCAAGCCCATAATCCGCATAATCTTCATCTGCTTTATATTGTTCATAATATCCCTTGCCCCTTGTCAGAAACAGCGCCGTGTTGAAAGTGAGGCTCGAGTTGAATTGATGATTTATAAAAAATTGGTAATGGTTTTGGTTGTAATTGTCTGTTTCGTTATCATAGGGGCTGCCAGCTCTTTCTGTTCCTGCGGAATTAAATTTGCGATTCGACTCCAGCATAGATTCGGGAATTCCATTCCATGATTGATAAGTCCTTTCTTTCCCCGTGATGAAGTTGAAACGAATAGACGTGTTTTGATTTAGCCAATTTGCTGATAAATATGCAGAAGAAAGATCGGTACTCGCACGGTCGACAAAGCCATCGCTTTTAATCGACGAGATCCGCGCATCAAGCGTGAAATGATCACCTAACAATCCTGTTCCCGCTTTGGCGGTATGCTTCCATGTATTAAAAGAGCCATAGCTATTATTAATTTCTGCATACGGCAACAAATTTGTTTCATTCGTACTGAAATTGATACTAGCGCCGAACGCGCCCGCTCCATTGGATGACGTACCCACGCCCCGCTGAATCTGAATTGAATTCACAGACGACGCCAGGTCTGGTAAGTTGACAAAAAACAATCCCTGCGATTCGGCATCATTATACGGGATACCGTTGATTGTCATATTTGTTCGCGTTGCATCAGTTCCGCGAATTCGCATCGCCGTGTAACCGATCCCGTTACCTGCATCGGAATTGATTACAACAGAGGGTGTTTGATTTAATAGGAATGGGAGATCACGGCCAAGGTTTAATTTCTGGATCTCGGCTTTGCTAATATTTGTTTTTGCGAATGGTGCCCGGTCGCTCGCGCGGATAGCGCGAACTTCGACGGGCTGCATAAACAATCCCCAGGATTGAAGACGAATCTCGAGAGACGTTTCCGATGGCTCCACCGATTTCTCAACCGACTGGTACCCGATGCTGCTGATTTTCAAAATATGGGCTTTGTTTTCCAGCTTAGTAAAGCCAAACTGCCCCTTGTCATCCGTTACAGTACTGCCGATGCGGTCAAGTTCGACGGTTGCGGACGGTATCGGTTTACCGGTCGCACCATCGATGATCGTCCCTGAAAGGGACTGGGATAAAACGATTTGCGTGATCAACGTGTAGCAAATCCCCAAAAGCAATTTTTTCATCTTTAAAAGATTGAATTTGAAAAAAAATTGATTTGAAGGAAATGCTGCGAAAGTGAAGTGTAGGAAACATTCAATCTACCTTCCCTGCGCAGGCATTACCCTGGTCAGGTTCAACGGGTATTATCTCAGCCTCAGCAAGTTATTGCCTCAGCACCCCGGGAATCTGATGTTCAACAAGAATTAACCGGATGAACGACGCAAAGATAGGATGTAAAATCTTTTTAAAGGCTGTAACATTCTGTTATTGCCACACGTCCCACCCCAAATCAGCAATATGAAAAAGACTGGCTTGCTATTCATTTTCTCCCTTCTTCTCGCCTCAGGGTTCGCTCAAAAAACAACGACCATTAATGATGAGAACGCGCAGAAGCGGAACGTTTCTGGCTTTACTTCCATCGAAGTGAGCGACGGCGTTGATGTTTATATCACCCAGTCCGACGAGGAGTCTGTTGTGGTAAGCGCAAACAAAACGGAATACCGTGATAAAATCCAGACAAAGGTTGAAAAAGGGGTTCTCAAGATATACTTCGGAGATGATAAAGGTTTTACAATTGGCTGGAGAGATCGGAAGCTGCGTGCCTATATCTCAATCAAATCACTTGAAAATCTTCATGCAGGCGGCGGGAGCGATATTATTATTAAAGGAACGATAACGAGCGATAAACTTTCACTTGATCTTTCTGGTGGGAGTGATTTTGTCGGCGATGTGAAATCTGCTCAACTGACAGTAGGAATCAGCGGCGGCTCCGATGTAAAAGTTAGTGGTGCCGCGACGAACCTTAAAGTAAATGCAAGCGGTGGCAGTGATTTTAGTGGGAATGATATGAAGTCGGAATACGCCATAGTTGAAGTGAGTGGGGGTAGTGATGCAACATTATCTGTAAGTAAGGAACTCTACGCCGAAGCAAGTGGCGGTAGCGATATTCACTACAGTGGCAACCCGGTGATCAAGCACAAATCATCGAGCGGTGGTGGCAGTGTTACTAAAAGAGGTAAATAACTGTGCAACATTTTTCAAACCTATTAGTCTTTAAAAAAAAGTTTTTATGAAGAAGTCCGTTGTTTTCTTTCTGTCATTGTTCCTTTCCGTTGCAATTTTTGCGCAAAAGCAAATTGATGATGCAAATGCGCAGGTACGCAAGGTGAGTGGTTTTCATGCAATCAAAAGTTCACATGGAATCAAGGTTTATCTCACTCAAAGTAATTCTGAAGCGGTTGCAGTGAGTGCTAATTCAACCGAATACCGCGATAAGATGAAGACCGTAGTTGAAAACGGTGTATTGAGAATTTATTTTGATAACGATGACTGGAAGCTTTGGCAGCATATTACAAACAAACAATTGCGTGCATACGTTTCAGTTAAAGAATTGGATCGCATCGACGTTTCCTCTGGCTCATCCGTACAAATTGAAGATGTATTGAATTCGAATAAGCTCGTTCTGGATGCATCCAGCGGTGCATCTATTAAAGGCAAGGTTGATGCTGAAAGCATGACGGTTGATCAGAGCAGTGGATCGGTAATTACAATTTCTGGTCAAATTAAAGGAACATTGAAAGTAGAAGGCAATAGTGGCAGTATCTTCCACGGCTTTGATCTTTCTGCAGAAAATTGTGACGCAGAAACAAACAGCGGCGCAGGAATAAAAATCACTGTTAATAAAGAGCTCACGGTTGATGCGAGCAGCGGCGGTTATATTCATTACAAAGGCAATGGGTCAATCAAAGATGTTCATACCAGCAGCGGTGGTAGCGTATCGAGAAAAAGTTAATCAAATCATACTTACATAAAAACATTTCATGAAAAAGTTATTGATAATCTGTTTGACATTTGTTGCAGTGATGAATGCATCGGCACAAAAAATTTATAATGATGCGAATGCCGAGGTGCGAAAACTTTCCGGCAGCTTTTCCGAAATCTCTGTTTCGAATTCGATTGACCTATACCTGACACAATCCGGTGAGGAAGCTGTTGCTGTTAGTGCAGCCTCTACCGAATACCGTGATAAAATTCGGGTGACGATCGACGGTGGTGTACTTCGAATATCATTAGATGATAACAACAAGATGTGGAAGAATAACGGTAACAGGAAGCTCAAAGCTTATGTATCTTTTAAAACATTGAATAAGCTAAGCGCTTCAGGTGCGAGCGATGTTTATGTCGAAACAGATATTAAATCCAACGAATTAGTATTACGGTTTTCAGGTGCGAGCGATTTTAAAGGACAGCGGATTAACGCAAACGAACTAAGCGTTAATATAAGCGGTGCATCCGATATAAACATTAAAGGCGGCACAGTTACAACACTAAAAGTAGATGCAAGCGGCGCAAGCGACTTTAACGGGTATGATCTCATTGCTGATAATTGTTCGGCGGAAGCCACCGGTGCGTCCGACATAAAAATTACTGTAAACAACGAATTAAACGTTCGCGCTTCCGGAGCGAGTGGTGTTCATTATAAAGGAAACGGAAAAATCCGTGATCTGAAAACCAGTGGTGCCAGCAGCGTGAACAGAAAAAGTTAGCAATTGAGATATATGATGAAGGAAGGCGCCGGAAATTTTTCCGGCGATTTTATTTGCCGGAAATCCAAACCAGGAAGGTCGGAAAATGCTTTTTCCATGTTGCCAGGTCATGCCGTCCGCCCGGATCGATCACGATCGGACTTTTCGCTTCCGTCGTTAGTCCCCTGCTTATTAAAATGTTTCGAACATCTTGCGTGTCGTCGATCACATCAACAACAGAATCATGATCACGATCACTTTGTTCTTCCAATTGACCAGCATAAAACCAGATCTGTGGGAATTTCTTTTTGCGAGTTGATTTAGCGCGTGCGTAAGCAATCCGGTTTTTATCGTTTGAATAAGTACTATCGCCCGAATCAACATCCCGCCACCAAAACGAGCCGGAGAACACGCCAACTTTGTCGAACCGATCGCTATAATTCCAGCCAATATCGAATGCAGATAAACCACCGAGTGACCAACCGGCAATGGATACGCTATGAAATTTTTTTACCCCGGTTTTCTTTTTAATAAAAGGATAAAGTTCGTTGTTGACGAAGGCGTTGTATTTATCTGCACGACTTCCCCGGTTCGCATAATCCGGAATGCCCGAGATGCCATACTCTTGTTGCCTGTCACCAGCCTCGATACCGACAATGAGTAGGGGGTGGATTGAACCAGCATCGGAAAGACTGTCAACAATTTCACGCAAACCGAGCTCAGGCATATCCTGACCATCATTAAGTAATAACAAATCCATAGATTCTGTTTCCTTGCTGCTGTGAATAATGGCCAGCTTTACTTTCCGTTGTAAATGGCGACTATAAATCTCATCACTTTGTTGTTCAGATCGATTGTTGCAAGCAAACAGAAAAAATAAAATGATGCACCAGAAAATTTTATTCATAGTGTTAATTCGTTCGCTAAAATAGAAATGATA
Organism: Chitinophagaceae bacterium; assembly: GCA_014379515.1. Taxonomy (GTDB): domain Bacteria; phylum Bacteroidota; class Bacteroidia; order Chitinophagales; family Chitinophagaceae; genus Endoryza. The sequence continues at coordinate 8,422 of JACMLR010000299.1, read as the reverse complement.
TTTGGTATGAAAACTGAATACTATTACCTTTGCTGCCCACATCGCGAAGTAGAGCAGCGGTAGCTCGTCGGGCTCATAACCCGAAGGTCGGGAGTTCGATCCTCCCCTTCGCAACAAAGGTCCCGCTACATGCGGGATTTTTTTTTTGGTTGATGTGTAGACAGGTTATTTGCATTCACCCATATTATTAACTTTATACAGGAAACGATCGTCATGAAAGTTGGATTCGTAAACATTTTTGGTAAACCAAATGCCGGTAAAAGCACACTTCTTAATGCGTTAATGGGGGAGAAGCTTGCAATTGTTTCGTCCAAAGTTCAAACCACCCGCCACCGTATAAAAGGTATTTTGACGGATCCCGCATACCAGGTCATTTTTTCCGATACACCTGGTATCATCGAGCCAAAATATAAGTTGCATGAAAAAATGATGAGTGCCGTAAAAGGTGCACTCGAAGATGCAGATCTTGGACTCTTGCTGGTTGATATTGACGAAAACCGCGAAGAGGCAAATGAAATATTTCAGTCGCTTAAATTAAAAGTTCCCTGCATCGTCATCATTAATAAAATTGATGAAGAGCCCGGGGATAAAATCGACAAAGCAATTGCTTTTTTTAAGGACAAGCCTTACGCGAAAGAAGTTGTTGGGATATCTGCACTCAAACATAAAAACCTCGAAGACCTACTACAAAAAATACTTTCTTATCTCCCCGAGGGTGAACCTTTTTTTGAGGGAGATGATTTGACAGACCTGCCAACTCGTTTCTTTGTTGGGGAACTCGTACGTGAAAAAATCTTTCAACTCTATAAAGAAGAGATCCCTTATCATACAACCGTACTCGTAACGGAATTCAAAGAAAAATCGACGCTCGTGAAAATTGTAGCCAATATCATCGTTCAGCGTGATACTCAAAAAGGTATTTTACTCGGTGAAGGCGGGAAAATGATCAAGCAATTAGGAACCGAATCCCGCAAGGAAATAGAAAAATTTATTGGTCACAAGGTTTTCCTCGAGTTATTTGTAAAAGTGAAACCGAAATGGCGCGATAACGATTTCATGTTGAAAGAATACGGGTATTTCTGATCTGAATTTTCAGGAAATTATCCGGGACCCACGTGCTGATCAGGGGGAAAGGCAATTTGCTGAACGAGGCTTTTTCACTATTCTAACGACTGAAAATCAATTCTTCTTACTTAAACCCATTTAATACCTTAATTATCAATATCATACTTATTGAAATCGGTAGCGATTGCAAGAAAATAAAGCCTAATTTCGCAGCCTGATTTTAAAAAGGGATCATACATCAGATCATGAGTTTCACAGTAGCTATAATAGGAAGACCCAATGTTGGGAAAAGTACATTGTTTAATCGGTTGCTCGAGCAACGAAAAGCAATCGTTGACGATATTAGTGGCGTAACGCGCGATCGCCAATACGGTATAGCAGACTGGAATGGAAAGAACTTCAACGTTATCGATACCGGCGGATTCGTTCCACAGAGTGATGATATTTTCGAGCGTGAAATCCGTAAACAGGTGCTTATTGCAGTTGAAGAAGCAAACGCCCTGCTATTTATGGTTGATGCTGCCACAGGTATTACCGACCTCGACGAGGCAATGGCCGATGTGCTTCGCAGAACAGCAAAACCTGTTTTCCTTGTCGTTAATAAAGTAGATAACCACGACCGCTTATTGGAAGCCACAGAATTTTATGGTCTCGGATTCGATAACCTGTTCTTCCTTTCATCTATAAGCGGCACAGGAACGGGTGAATTGCTCGATGCAGTGTCAGCTCTTATTACCGAGGATCAGTCATCCGAGACGCTTACAGATGACAGCTTACCGAAGTTTGCGATTATTGGCCAGCCTAATGTTGGAAAATCATCGCTACTGAACGCATTGATCGGGCAGGAGCGCACCATTGTAAGCGAGATTGCCGGAACTACGCGGGACACCATCCACACACATTACAATCTTTTCAATAAAGAATTTATCCTGATCGATACGGCCGGGATTCGCCGTAAAACGAAAGTCCATGAAGATCTTGAATTCTATTCCGTTATTCGCGCCATCAAAGCAATGGATGAGGCGCATGTCTGTTTACTGATGTTGGATGCCGTGAAGGGAATCAGCGCCCAGGACCTGAATATTTTTAGCCTCGCCGTCAAAAAAGGAAAAGGAATTGTGCTGTTGGTAAATAAGTGGGACATGATGGAGAAGGAAACCAATTCCGCACGCGATTATGAAAAGAACCTGAAAGAGCGTATCGCGCCATTTACAGACGTTCCAATTCTGTTTATTTCTGCGAAAGAAAAGACGCGGATTCATAAAGCAATTGAAACCTGCCTGGAAGTTTTCGATAACAAACAACGGAAAGTCGCCACGTCAAAATTGAACGAAGTGATGCTGAAAGCCATCGAAACCTTTCATCCCCCGGTTGTTCGCGGTCATCCGATTAAAATCAAATACGTTAGCCAGTTGCCGACACAGGTTCCATCCTTTGCATTTTTCTGCAATTTCCCGGATGATGTTAAGCAGCCATACAAAAATTACCTTGAAAATCAGCTCCGTCAGAACTTCCAGTTCAGCGGAGTTCCATTGAGGTTATTCTTTCGGAAGAAATAAATCACTTCCGCGGCATCCACTGTAATATTATAACCGCTAGTAGTTGAGTCTCGGGTTGCGAACGATGTTTATAAACTCTGTAAGCAATATTTTCGCAGGGGCTTGCATCTCAAAACTATTTAGTGTAATTTGCCTCGTCCGTCCTTACTGATGCCTACTTAAAACCTCTGGAATCCATCTCCTGTGTAGATTTCGCATCACCAATTTTAAATGTGGTTTAAATATTTTCTTTATGAAAAAAGTCTACGCACTGCTCGTAGTGTGCTTAAGTCTTTCAGCATCTCTGTCTGCACAAACGTATTACTGGATTGGTCCTTCATCAGGGGTTGGCGGAAATTGGAACAGCAATACCAACTGGTCCTTCGCTAGCGGCGGCGCACCGATACCGGCAGGTCAGTTTCCCAACAGTACCGCTCATAATGTGATTTTCGATCAGCCAGCTGTAGTAAACGTGAACGTCACGAGCATCGATCTCCTTTCGCTGACGGTAACAAACAATACCAGCCCGCGGCTCTATATTGGTGCAGGTGCGATCGACAATACAGTGATCACCGTACACAGCACCAGCCTTATTTCACCGGCATTGCGTATCAATTCAGGCAGTACGCTTGAAGACAGCACTGCGGTAAACTTTGTGTTCAGTGTAAATTTCAATGTTGGTGCGAAAGGATTAGTTGATGGAACATGGAAATTTATTGGCGCCCCTACTGTAAACAGCGCAAGTGGTGCTGGATTTACCGTTAGCGGGGGTACTACCAGGGTAGACATAAACGGAACTGTTCACTTCCGACCTAATACTAGCAGTGCCGGGGGTTTGCAGGACAATCTCTTCTTCAACAGCGGATCACTCTACTGGCACGACAAAAATGGCAGCAGTATTCCTCGGGCAACCTGGAGTACAAATGCAACTATGCGCATTAGTAATGTGATATCAGCATTGCCCGTCATCAACTCTCAGTCTGTTCAGGAAGTCGGAAATATCATTCTCGATTGCCCTGGTCTCGCAAACCCGCCATTCTCTTTTTATGGTTGGAGTTTGCCAAATACACTGGTTGTAAAAGGTAATTTGCAGATTGTAAATACAAATAATAAAACGGTTGTACTCGCTAGTAATGGCACTGGTATAACTTCAAATAACTTCAGCTACACTGTTAACGGAAATTTTGATATCTCCGGTCCTTCGAAAGTCGCGATCGCGAATGCTTCTACAAATATCAAAGTTGTCAATTTCCAGGTGAATGGCAATCTGAACGCTGGCGGATCCAGCCTCGATCTGCAAATCAGCAATAACGTGGCAGCAAATCCTACAACGCTTAAAGTAAAAGGAAATGTCAACCACACTGCCGGTACGTTTGGTAGTGCAGGTACAATTTCAAGTACGAGCGTCGATTTGTATGTTTTGGAATTGAACGGAACAACTAATCAAAACATCAGTTCGTTTACGGGAGAAATCGACAACTCAACGCATGAGATTTCACTACGGATGAATAATCCGGCTGGCGCTACATTGACAAGCCCTCTTTCTATCGGCAAAATCAGTTTCAATTCGGCAGACAAAGGAAAAGTGACAACAACTGCGGTGAATGTGCTCACGATTAATAATACGGGAACCCACAGTTTGGTAATTAATACACCTGCAAATACAGGATTCGTAAATGGTCCGGTACGTCGTCGCACGGCAAGTACAAATGATTACCTTATCCCAACAGGAAAGGGTTCTACTTATGATCCGGCACAAATTCGTCCTGCAACGGCAACACCATCAGTTTACCAGGCTGAATATTTCAATACTGCTTTCGCTGATCTTTCTGTAATGTCTCCTGTGAATGCTGTTACGAACACTGAGTATTGGCAGATAGCAACAATTAGCGGCGCGGATGCAGCTCTTTTACTTACATTAAATAGCACTGTACCGGGTGGAACTGCCGGTGAGGCATTGGGAATTGCGCGTTACAATGGTGCAGATTGGGTTGATTATAGCATGGGCGGAAATACAATTACTCCAGGTACCGCAAATTCAGGAACACTTCGCACAGCTTTGGTTCCGGGCATTGGTGGTTTCTTCACTTTTGCTCGTGGTATTGCAGGCGCATTACCAATTAAATTGCTAACGTTCGATGCGAAGAAGATCAACGGAACAAGTGCGCAAGTAAGCTGGTTAGTAAGCAACGACAGTAATTCAGAATTGTTTGAAGTGACCAAGTCTACCGATGGCCGAAACTTTACAAACATAGGACGCGTAACAGCTACTGCACTGCGATATAATTATGGCTTTATAGATAATAGTCTTGGATCTGGTACAACTTATTACAGGTTGAAAATGCTGGATCAGGACGGACGAGTGACGTATAGCCCAATCGTTGCAGTTCTTAATGGATCAAGAGGAGTATTGCTCACCTCATTGCAACCAACCGTCGTTACGTCAGGTACGATGCTGACGGTAAGTTCTTCAGAAAAAGGAACAATGCAGCTGATGATAACAGATATGTATGGCCGAATTGTGAAACAACAACTTGCGTCAATTGGAACAGGTAATCAGCAGATCCAGTTGAACGTTCAAAATCTTTCTTCTGGTGCATACCAGGTGACTGCTGTAATGAACAATGAGCGTGTTGGAACGATTCGATTTGTAAAACAGTAAAACACTTTTTTCATAAAGAAAAACCTCTTGCAATCATTGCAAGGGGTTTTTTATTTTGCATAAGATAATTCATCATTATGCGTTTCGAACTGGGTGGGATAGGGTTGAAGTTGTTATCGATTTTGTTGTGGCTCGCATTCGGACCTTCCATTGCCGCACAAAAAAAGTGGGATGGCGGAGGAGGAGATGGAAAATGGACTACTGCACTTAATTGGTTTGATGATATGGTGCCCGCCCAAACCGATTCAGTATTGCTTGACAATGAATTTGTGTTGATTGCGTATAGTGTGCAATTGCCCGATTCTGAAACAGTGATAAACAAATTGCGCATAGCGCCAATGAATACGCAGTCAATCACACTGGTTTTACCGGCAACGAATGTTATAATTCCTGGTTTAAGAGTTAACGCAGGCATGTATATTAATCCCGGAGCTGTGTTCATCAATGCTTCAGGCGCATCGCCGGGTACTGCATTGGTAGTTGCAGATTCCATTTACATCCTGAATGGAGGTCGGCTGATTCATCGCAGCTCAAATGGCCATGCTTCATATATTTCCCGGCTTTCGGTTCGGGACGGCACTGAGTCTGGCACAGTCGAGTTTGACGTTCCCGGGAGCGCGAGTTATACGATCTCTCTTTCCGGCCGAACGTATGGGAACCTGGAAATTAATTCAAGTGCAGCCGGGGGTACAAAAAATTACCTTAGCTCCGGTACAAACGCGGCAACTATTCGGGGTACTCTTCGCATCAGCAATGGCGTTAATTATGCGATGGACTTCGGCGCGATCATTTCCATTCGCGGAGCGCTGCACAACGACGGAAATTTTAATATTGCCAGCGCAACCAATAACAATGTCGTCAGGCTGGGTGGTGACCTGAACTGTGCAGGAACGATAACAGAAACGGCAGCGGGTTTACCAATATTAGAGTTTGTTGGAGGAGCGGTTCAGGAAGTTGCAATACCGGGAAGCATTCAAAATAGTGTCGGTCTTCGGGTCAATAATAATTCGGGTATTCGATTGTCCCAGCCATTGCTATTAAGCTTCAAACTGGAATTGACTAACGGTCGGATAATAACAACCGCAGTATCAAAACTTATTCTTAATGGAAATTGTATTCTTATTGCAGACAGTTTATCCAATTTAAGCTTTGTTGAAGGGCCAATGAGTTGGCTGGGACTAACATCGGCTACGTCCCGACTTTGCCCAGTCGGCAAAGACCTGACCCAACGATGGATTCAATTGAAAGAGGCAACAGGCGATTTCACGATTGAATTCAAGAAAGCTGACCCGCATTTGTTGTCTTCCATAATGGAGCCAGGGCTGGATCATATCTCCTCTATCGAGTACTGGCAAATCGAATCGGGAACAACCGCGACATCCAGCGTTCAGTTATCGTTCGATAATGTGAATAGCGGTGGAGTCACAGATTTAGCGGCCTTACGCGTGAGCCAACGATCGGTTGATAGTTGGAAGGACGAAGGAAATATTGCAACATCCGGAACGGCTGGGTCTTCTGGTTCGGTGACTGGCAAGGTAACAAGCTGGACTTCTTCTATTCATTATTTTACGCTTGGGTCAATTAATGCGGGACAAAACCCATTGCCTGTCAGTACTATTCGCCTCACGGCGAGTCGGCGGTCGGATCAGGTGGCACTCAATTGGGTTATCCGTTGCCTTGATGTTGAGCGTCTTAAAATTGAAGAGAGCAACGATGGCCACCTGTTTCGAACTGTAAAGGAATTGGCAACACGGCGGGATCACCTCGCTTCCGGAATTTCAATTATCACAGATGCCCGGTTTTTCAGAATAAAAGCCTTGCATAAGCATGGACCTGGCTGCTTTAGCAATACAGTTTCGGTCGAGCCGATATCTGTTGAAAAGGTCGTTGTCAGAAATGGGACCTTATATCTGTCGCTTTGGTCGCGGAAGCCCGGCAACATAGCGATTCGTATCGTAAATTATGCTGGTCAGATTGTTGCGGGTCGTACCGTTGAAATTTACCCCGGTTTGCAAATGGTTTCTTTCCCGATTCACCGCCTTGCCACTGGCTATTATCATGTTTTTGGATTATCTTCAGGCCTTCTCACTGACCCCCTTTCTTTCTTTAAACTCTGATTCCAATTCCCATGATGGTTCACTCATTGTAAAATAAAAATGAGTGTAAAAATTGAATGGCATGAAGCATTTTTATGTTTTCTTTTTTGCCTTTATGGGCTTTGTATGTTCGGTCCAGGCAACTACGTATTATTCTCAAGGCTCGCTCGCACCCCAGCTTTTGTCGACGTGGAATACGAATCGCAATGGCGGAGGTAGCAGTCCATCTTCCTTCACGATTGGTGGAGACGAATTTATCATTCAAGGCAATCACGTTCTATATACTACTTCAATATGGACGGTTGGTACATCATCCAGTGTTTTAAAAATAGAAAGTAGTGGCGTATTGTATGCACAACATCCAATATTCTTCAATGGATTTTTTCAATTGCTTGATTACGGAACTTATTATCACGATAACAGCAGTTCAGTAAATTCCGCTGCCGGCACCAGCATTTTTGGTGGTACGGAAATGTTTGCTGCAAGATCAAGAGTTGAGATTCGCAACTGGATTAACAACTCGACTCCACTGCCTGCCGGAGTTAATTGGGGCACACTGGTAATAAATTATGCTGTAAACCTGGGGGGCAACTGGAACCAACAAGGCTCGTTAACCAACGTCCAGGGAGATCTGCTAATTAAACGAACCGGAACAACTAACCAGGATTTTCGACTTACTACAAGTTCAAGCGGTTCTGATGTTTCAACCGATGGCGGAAAATCTTGGAAAAATCTCGACAAAGAAAATTACAATTCGGTGGCGGCAAAAGGCAAAAACGCGATTTGGGCAGTCGGCGCAAGCGGCTTAGTCGCCAAGTTTTCGATGAACAAAAAATAATGCAATTTGCGTGGTATGACATAATCGGCTCAATCGGTGTCGGGCTAATAATTTTCACCTACATTTTGCTCCAAACGGAAAAGATTAAAAGCGAAAGTTTGCTCTATTCCGTGCTGAACGGTTTGGGCGCAGGCTTGATTGTTTTTTCGCTTCTTTACAGTTTCAATTTTTCCGCTTTTGTAGTTGAATCATTATGGGTTTTGATTAGCCTGTATGGTATTGG
>JACMLR010000298.1 GCA_014379515.1 Chitinophagaceae bacterium | reverse complement strand
TGAATAACCGGCTGAATCCTGGAATTCCCATTCATTGAGTTTGTCTTTGATCAGTGTTTTATCGTAAGCCAGTCCCCATTGATAAGCATGTTTGCCCTGTTCATAATTTCCTTTGTGAGAAAAATTCCAGTTCTCGATATTTAATGTGTTGCGGGTGAAATTCTGGAACACACCGGCGCCAAGTGGATTGACGATAAGACCAAAGGTCGGTTTGCTTTTATCAAAATCACGTTCGCCAAATAGATAAGCCCCGGTGATGTCCACGTTCTCTCTTTCATCATTTTCAAAACGGGAAGCCATCCATTTTAATTTCAACCTCCGGTTTACTTGTTTCGTCAATGAAAGCCCGAGCATATTGGTACTGTATTCATCCTTTTCAAAACCTTCAAAGAAAATATCGATGCCAAGGTTAGCGGTAAAGAAAGGAGAGAAGACGGAAGAAGTTAATTGGCTAAACGCTGGCTGCAGGGTAAATTTGGTATGAGAAATATTACCGAAGAGTTCAAGTGTTGACATGGTGGTCAATTGATAAGTTAATAAAGCTTGTAAGTCGCTGGATGATGGCACATAGTTGCCCTGTGTTTCCTGGCGGCTTAATAAATTTTTATTGCTGCGGTTTCTTGCGCCGATCAGGTACGTGAACTTATTATTGTTGGAGGTGCCTTCTACATGGATGCCTTGTTCCAAAATACCCACATAGGCGGAACCACCAAAACGTTTTGGTTTGTTGTATTGAATGTCGAGCACGGAGCTCATCTTATCACCGTACTTTGTCGGAAAGCCCCCGTTGTAAAAGTTGATGTTGCGGACCATCTCAGGATTGATAAAACTTAATCCTTCCTGTTGACCATTTCTTACGAGGTAGGGACGGAATATTTCAAAGTCGTTTACATAAATAAGATTCTCATCATAACTACCACCACGGACAGAGTATTGCGAGGTCAATTCATTATTGGAACCGACAAATATTTTGATCAGGCTTTCCACGCCGGTAGTAACAGACGGCAGATTGAGAATCGTTTTTGGATTGGGGCGAATCAGACCGGCTTCGGTTCTGTCACGCTGATCTGTTACAGTCACTCCTGTTAAAACAGTGGCGCCTCTTTCTAATCTTATGGTAATATGTTCTTCTTCATTCTCACTTAGCAGAAAGTTTTTTTGTTCTGAGCCGTATCCGGTATAACTAAAGACAATGGCAAATGCTTTATCCGCCGGAACTTTTAAACGGAAATAACCCGTATCGTTGGTGGCGATGCCTGTTTGCCGACCGAGAATGACCACGGAAACATTTGGTAAGGGGTTTTCATTCTCATCTATCACTTTGCCGGAAACCCATGCTGATTTTTTTTGGGAAAACCCAAGGAAAGAGATCAATAACAATAAGCAGGATAAGAGATATTTTGGCCGGTTCATTCGTAGTGGCGGATTTGCGGACAATATTAGGCATTTAATTTTGGTTTGCCTATTGGGTAACGGTGGTGGGTTTCAAATTGTTGTGCAGCGTAGAGGGAAAGCACACAGATGACACAGATTGGACGGATTATCACGGATATTTTCAATATAATTTCCCGGTGTCTTTGTGACTCAGCGCCTCTGTGTTTTAAAATGCCGGGCCCTGGTGATATATTTGCCACGAATGGCACGAATATACACGAATGAATAGTTGCGATAACTTGTTCAGACCCTTCCAGAGATGAAGTCAAGAAAGTTTTAAAGCCTATTTTTTTAAATAGATGAATTGCCAGCCAATGATAGCGTTGCTGAATTGTCCATCAACAGTATAGCCGTTTATGCCATTCATGCACTGTTCTTTATTGCAGTTAAAGAGGCCATTGTTGCTGCTTCTCTTTTCCTCGATGATATTAGTAACAGTGATGAGTCTGCCTCCCTCTGGGAAATATATTTCATAGTTGTACTCGGGTCTAAGACTCAAGTTGCCGGGAATGGCCGCGATTTCGAGTGTATCGTTGGAGCGGTTAAACACGAGCTGGTCAAAAGCAAAAGTATCGATTGGCGTGGAGGAGTTGTTTTTTTCGAACCGGCGCAGGACAATGGTATCCGCTTCGGTATCGGAAAAGCCGATTAAACTGAAATAAAGTTCAGGAACGATGCATTCCTTTTCACAGGC
>JACMLR010000297.1 GCA_014379515.1 Chitinophagaceae bacterium | reverse complement strand
TTTTCATCCATAAGGTTTGCACTATTTACTTCAGTAACGGTCGCCTTCGCCCCGAGCTTTCCCGTTTGATTTAATATCGAAGTTTCAATTGCTTTGTCCTGGTGTCGATTAACGACATTGATTAATGATAACCCGATACAAAATTTCCTCCCGGATACCGAACATTTGTGACATCTTTGCGAAAGCCATTCGCATCCGCTTGCGACGAACCCGGCTCATAAATTCCGCCATAGATACAGCGGCCAAGATGCTCCGTAAAATTTCCATAAAGATTCTTGTCAATCTCTCCCACTTTTCTATCTGCGTCAATTTTTATTTTCGCTTTTAATGGCTGCGCAGAAAGGCTACCGCTTAAACCAAGAATTAGCAAAAAGAATAATCGTTTCATTTAGCAGTAAGTTTTAGGGATGATGTCTAACTCAATCGTCTTTAAGTGTCAAGTTTACGTTTTTTGCTTGAAAAGCGAGCAAAGTATTTGCGGTTTTCAAATGATTGCTTCGCGAAATGGTTGGACTTCTATCTCTTGCCACACATTGCCATTGATATATGGTTCGTTTGCGTACCAGTTGTCAAATTCTGCTTTCGTTTCAAACTGTACAAACATCACCGAACCGCGCATGTTTCCATCTTCATCGAGCATTGCACCACCAAATAGAAAATTGTTATTGTCTTTGAGTATGCGGGCTCCGGCTAGGTGCCTGGGTCGAATTTCCTTTCTTCGGTCCAATGCCTGTTCGTCATTTCCATCTCTTGCAATAATTACAAACTGTAGCATACTCAATTGTGATGATGATTGTGATACAAACTATAAAACCTGGAAGCCGAATGCATAAGGATCATCTTCTGCATCAATGCTGATGCTATTATATCCATAAATTCTTGCCCAGCCTTGTATTCCCGGGCGAATAGCAGGTTTGCCAGCAACGGTTGTTTCTTCTTCGATCGTACCAATGAATTTACTGCCGATGATACTTTCGTGAATGAATTGATCTCCCTTTTTTAATTTCCCTTTGGTATACCATTGTGCCATTCGTGCGGAAGTTCCTGTTCCGCATGGAGAACGATCGATCGCTTTGTCACCATAGAAAACCGCATTGCGGGCAGTCGAGCCTGGATCGAGAACAGAACCTGTCCACAATACATGGCTGCATCCATTGATGGTTTCGTTCTCGGGATGAACGAATGTATATGTCTCATTAATTCGCTTACGAATTTCGCGCGCCCAGGCAATGAGTTTATCAGCGGGATAGTGTTCGAGTCCTTTGAAGTTTTTTTGTTCATCGATGATCGCATAAAAATTTCCCCCGTAGGAAACGTCCAGGTGGAGTTCTCCGAGGTCAGGGCAATCAATGGTTAGATCTACAGCTGCGAGATAAGCAGGTACGTTGGTTAGTTTTACCCATTCCACTTTTTCGATCGCAATATGCGGCTCTTCACCCGTGGGATCATGAATTGGTCCGTACTGGATCATTACCAGTCCGGCTGGTGTTTCCATTCGTACAGTGCCGGGCATTTTTGGAATGATCAATCCTTCTTCGATTGCAATCGTGATTGTACCAATTGTTCCGTGTCCGCACATTGGAAGGCAGCCACTCGTTTCAATAAACAAAACGCCAACATCATTTTCAGCGTTGGATGGTGGATATAAAATACTACCGCTCATCATGTCATGTCCGCGGGGTTCAAACATCAAACCTTTCCGAATCCAGTCGAACTCTCGTAAAAAATGTTGCCTTTTTTCACTCATTGAATTTCCCTCAAGTTCTGGCCCGCCATCGGCAACAAGTCGAACGGGATTTCCACAAGTGTGAGCATCAACGCAATGGAAAGTCCAGCCCCCAAATCGATTGAGAGCAGCATTCGGATATTTTTTAACGATCGGTGCTGATTTCATAGTTAAGACTCGCTGAATTTGTAAATTTGAAAATATCATCGATGCTATATGGAAAGCTACGGCAAAATATTACTCATCGCTATGCCCGCCTTTTTGCTGCTGGTACTTTTTGAAAAATGGTACGGGTGGAGAAAAGGACTCGATACTGTTCGCAATCTAGATATGATTAGTAGCCTTAGCAGCGGGATTACGAATGTTACAAAGGATGTTCTCGGTTTAAGCATTGCTATTGTTTCTTACAAATGGATGGTTGATCATTGGGCATTCTTCGAATTGAAAGCGGGAGTGCTGACCTACTTTATCGCTTTCATTGCATTAGATCTCGCAGGGTATTGGGTTCATCGGATTGCGCACGAGTATAATTTTTTCTGGAATAATCATATTATTCATCATAGCAGCGAAGAGTTTAATCTTGCGTGTGCGTTAAGGCAAAGCGTTTCTGTCTTTTTTCGTTTGTTCACCTTCTTTTTGCTTCCTGCAGCATTCCTGGGTGTGCCGACGGAAGTAGTTGCGATTACTGCGCCGCTACATTTGTTCGCCCAGTTCTGGTATCATACCCAACATATTGGCAGGATGGGTTTTCTCGAGAAGATCATTGTAACGCCCTCACACCATCGGGTTCATCATGCAATCAATCCGGTGTATCTCGATAAAAACTATTCGCAAATTTTTATTTTCTGGGATAAAATTTTTGGAACCTTCCAGGAAGAGCTTGCAGAAGTTCGACCGGTTTACGGTATTACAAGACCAGTCAGAACCTGGAATCCAATTCGAATCAATTTTCAACATATGTGGTTATTAATTCGTGATGCCTGGCGAACAAGTAACTGGAAAGATAAATTTCGGATATGGTTGATGCCGACCGGATGGAGACCTGCAGATGTCGCGGAAAAATATCCTACGTATAAGATCGAAGATGTTTACCATTTTGATAAGTACGATACCAAAGCTTCAAAAGGTCTACATTTCTGGAGTTGGATGCGGCTTGTTATCACACTACTATTTGTAAGCTACCTTTTCGGAAACATTGCCCTGATCAATTCAATTAGCCAATATGCTATTTACGTTTATGGTTTCTTTGTTTTCCTGACTGTTTACGCATTTACTGATCTGATGGATCGCAATCGTTCGGCTATCTTCTGGGAAATATTAAAGAATTGCTGCGGTCTTGCAATTATCTTCTATTCGGGCGATTGGTTTGCTGTGAATACAATCCATGCTTCCATTAAATATATTATCTCGGGCTATATGATTTTTTCATCTTTCATGACTGCATGGTTTGTTCTGCACCATTTGAAAGAAGATCAACTAATAATGGTACCTGCTGAATCGAGTGTTTTCAAAGAACCAGAATTAGAGGGACAAGTGGTACATGAACCAACTTCCGGTAGTAATGCTTTGTCCTTAATATTGAATGGCGCTTTTTTAAGATCATATCTGTATTGATCGAGGTAGTAGTCCAAATTATACAACCTGAAAACTTTTTGCTTATTCCAGTTGGTGCAATGTTCCTCAAAAAATTCAG
>JACMLR010000296.1 GCA_014379515.1 Chitinophagaceae bacterium | reverse complement strand
CTTGAAACCCCTCCGGAAGATATTCCGGTGAATGGCCGCGATCTCGTGACCGGTATTCCAAAGCAAATCATGGTTAGTTACCAGGAAATTGCTGAAGCACTGGACAAAAGCATTTTTAAAATAGAAGAAGCAATCCTTAAAGCGCTGGAACAAACTCCGCCCGAACTTGCAGCCGATATTTATCGCCGCGGACTTTATCTTACCGGTGGTGGTGCACTTCTTCGTGGACTCGATAAACGACTCAGTCAAAAAATCAAACTGCCTGTTCACGTTGCTGACGATCCATTGAAAAGCGTTGTTCGCGGAACGGGTATCGCATTGAAAAACTACGACCGTTTTCCATTCGTGATGCGTTGATATGTTAATTCACAAAATCTGAATACCAATCCTATCAATTGTGGAGTTTAGGATCATAAATTTGCCTTAGTGCGTAATATCTTTCTCTTCATCAGGCGATATTTTAACTTCCTTTTCTTTGTGCTCGCACAAGTGATAGCCCTTCTTTTCTTGTTTCGGTATAATCGTTTTCATGAAGCCGCCTTTATGAACGTTGCGACGGAAGGAACCGGCTGGTTTGGGTCGAAATACGACAACGTTCAATACTATTTCAACCTGAAAAAGACGAACGAAGATCTTGCCAAAGAGAATGAATTATTGCGCAACCAACTACTTCAAAATTATTCCACACCAGATAGCAACGCTAAGCTCGTCAGAGATTCTATTCCAGTAGATACGCTCGGTAATTTAAGGTTATACGCGTGGCGAGGAGCAAAAGTGGTCAACAATTCCGTCAGTTTACAAAACAATTACCTTACGATTCATCGTGGCGAAAAACAAGGAGTAAAAAAAGATATGGGCGTAATCAGTCCAACTGGAATTGTTGGGACTGTCATCAACACAAGTGATAACTATGCGGTTGTGATGAGCGTTCTGCATCGCCAAAATCGCGTGAGTGCAAAAATGAAAAAATCGGGACGCGTTGGAACCGTTCAATGGGACGGTGAAAGCCCGCTTTATGTAACCATGATCAACGTTCCCAAAAGCGAGATCATTGCAAAAGGCGATAGCGTAGTCACAAGCCAGTACTCTTATCTTTTTCCGCAAGGCATTATGGTAGGTACCGTTTCTGAAATTGTAGACGATAAAACAAGTAATTTTTATACACTCCGGTTGAAACCGGCAACAGATTTTCATAAGGTGGAATACGTCACTGTTGTGGAAAATATTCACAAAGACGAACAAAAGAAATTGGAGGAGGCGACTAAAAAGAATCAATGAGTGAATTCGTAAAAAATATTATCCGGTTTACGCTATTCATCCTGGTGCAGGTATTTGTGCTGTTCCAGGTAAAGCCGTTGCATCAATTCATCGTTCCATACCTGTATTTTCTTTATATCCTTTGGTTGCCATTTAATACCCCAAGGCTAGGACTGACCTTTACCGGTTTCGTATTCGGCCTAACGCTCGATTACTTCACTCAAACGCCGGGGCTTCATGCAGCCGCATGTACGCTCATCGCATATGTAAGACCGTTTCTTGTCAACATTCTTATCTCGCAGGCGGGAGCCGATCAAAACTACAAGTCACCATCTGTAACGAGCATGGGATTAGCTCCGTATGCTACCTATGTTGTGATTCTTACATTGCTTCATCATACCTATCTCGTCTTCCTGGAATGGCTCGAGTTTGGTTCATTTCTTTATTTCTTCGGCAAAGTGCTTGGAACAACCGGAATAAGTTTGTTGTTAATAGTAGTTACAGAGCTCTTATTTTTCCGCAAGCAAAAGTTCAGAACAAATACAGTATAATAATATATGCTTATTGCATTTAGCACCTGATCTTTGTATTTTAGATTAAGGTTCAACCAATCAGCACCGGGTTCCCCTGTCCTTATATCCTGACGTAGTTTATGGCATTATTTAATCAATCGCGAAGTACAATTATACGGCTCATTTTCGGAGCAGTTTTCTTTATCATTATTCTTCAGTTATTCAATCTGCAGATATTGTCGAGCAAGTACAAACAACTTGCAATGAACAACGCTGTATTTCCAAAAGTGCGGTATCCTGACCGCGGTATTATCTTCGACAGAAAAGGTGAAGCCATCCTGAACAACACGATCATGTATGATTTGGTTGTAACTCCCATCGAAGCAAAAAGAATTGATACCGTTGGTCTTTGCGCCCTTCTTGAAATTGATACTACTGAATTCAAAAAGCGCATGCTTGAAGCGCGGTTCAAAAACGGACCGTTTCGACCATCCATATTTGAAGATTTGTTGCCACCGGCATTACACGCACGCCTCGATGAAAACATCTGGAAATATCCGGGTTTTGCGTTGGTTGAACGACCTGTCCGCGTTTATCCATTCAATGCCGCCGCGCATATTATGGGATATATTGGTGAAGCAGATTCCTCCATCATCAAACGATCCAAAGGTTTTTACCGCTTGGGCGATTATGTAGGAAGAAGTGGTCTCGAAGCCTATTATGAAAAAGTTCTGATGGGTCAACGTGGCGTTCAGTACATGATAAAAGATAATATGAACCGGCTGGTGGGAAGTTATGAAAAGGGTAGTTACGACACTCCGGCTGTTGCTGGTCGAAACCTTCGAACCTATATCGATATAGAAGTACAACAGCTTGCCGAGAAGCTAATGACGAATAAAGTTGGTGCACTTGTAGCAATCGAACCAAAAACCGGCGGAATCATTGCGATGGCTTCAGGCCCAAATTACAATCCAAATGATCTGACGGGTCCTGATAAACAAAAGAACTTCGGCCGTATGCAATTGGATGTGAAAGGTCCGATGTTGAATCGCGCAATCCAGGGTAACTACGAACCCGGCTCGACCTTCAAGCCGCTTGGTGCATTGGTTGGGCTTGATGAAGGAGTTATCACAGCAAATTCTGGTTATCCATGCGGTGGTCGTTACCTTGCTTGCGGACATGGAAAACCTGCATGTCTCCATAACAATGCAGGGCATGCTGCAAATCTTCGGCTTTCAATTGCAAACTCCTGCAACTCTTATTATGCGAATGTTTATCGATTGAGTGTTGATAATCCTAAATGGGGTGGTGTGAAAAAGGGATATGCAAAATGGCGGGAGTATATGATGGCATTTGGGCTTGGAGTAAAAACAGGTATTGATCTTCCGGCAGAAGGTGGTGGACTGATTCCAGACACTAGTGTCTATAACCGTGTCTATCGTAACTCATGGAATTCCTGCACCAACCTCACGCTTGGTATTGGACAGGATATGATGCAGTCGACACCGCTCCAACTTGCAAACGCCATGTGTATCATTGCTAACAAAGGGTATTATTATACACCTCATTTTGTGAAAAGCGTTGATGGTGAAGATGACGCTGATACAACGCTGCGCAAATTCAAAGTGAAACACTCTCCGCTAACGCGAATTACTGATGCCGACTTTGAAGAAGTAATAAGTGGAATGCAGGATGTTGTTGAACGTGGCACTGCCCGTGCAGTAATGATTCCTGGAATTAATATTGCCGCTAAAACAGGAACTGCTGAAAAATTCAGAATTATCGATAAGAGAAAAGTTCAGTTAAAGGATAATTCAATGTTCGTTTGTTTTGCACCAAGGGAAAATCCACAAATTGCTATTGCTGTTGTAGTTGAAAATTCTGGATTCGGGGGAACCTGGGCCGCACCAATCGCATCATTACTAATGGAAAAATTCCTGAACGATACTTTGCGTCCTGAAAGATTGAAGGAAGTGGAACGGATCAGCAATGCCAGTTTATTACCAACTTATTTTGAACGGTTGCAGTTTATCGAGGATTCAAGCCGCGCAGAACGATGGAGGGAGATCAGTGGAGATAGCACGCGGCTCAAACGTTATTTGAATCGGGGTGCTGGCGCCACTGTACCTGCTCCATTACCTGAACAACCGAAAAAACCGATCGTGCCAAATCAAATTGGATATATCGCTCCTGACAAAAGATACCTGGTTAAGAATGTACATTCAAAACCAACACGCTCATGAACCAACGGAATCCTGCCATATCAAAAGGTGTCGACTGGGTTGTGATCTGGTTGTATTTCCTATTGGTCGGTATCGGTATCATGAGCATTTTTATGGCAACCTATCGCGAAAATGATCCGGTATTACAAAGTTTTCTGAATTTCAAAACGGATTATAGCCGCCAATTTTATTTCTTCATTGTTTCGTTGGTTCTTGGGTTGTTCATCTTGTTAACCGATAGTAAATTTTTTACTGCCACAGCCAATGTTTGGTATGTTGTTGGGATACTGATGCTTTTGCTGGTGTTTCCTTTTCATACCGAGGTAAAGGGAACGAATTCCATTATTCGCCTGGGTTCGGTACAAATTCAGCCGGCAGATATTTGCAAGCTGTTTGTGAACCTTGCATTGGCCAAATATCTTTCGCGAGTAGAAACAAACTTTTCGCAACCGCGATCACAACTAATAGCAGCTGCAATCACACTTGCCCCGGCATTGATCAGTATCGCACAAAGCGAAACCGGGCTTGCACTTGTTTACTTTTCGTTTTTCCTTGTGATGTTTCGTGAAGGGTTGCCGGCATCTTATCTTATCCTCGGTTTTTCATTGGCAGTATTAGTGGTGATGACTTTGTTGTTGAAGCCCATGATTCTTTTTGTTACAATCACGAGCATTGCCGTTATCGCACTTTATATTATGAGGCGACAGATCAAACGCAAACGGAACCTGCTTTTCGCGGTAGGTTTGATCTGGGGAGCCTCAGTATTAACGTCGGTATTTTTCGTCCCTTTCCTTTTTAAAAACGTACTGCAGAAACACCAGGTAGAAAGGATCTTTGATCTTATCGGCCGTGAAAATCCTTATGCAACGGAAAATACGGTTGAGCCGGTTGAGTCCGAAAAGACAAAAAAGAAAGAAGACAATTACAATGTAAAACAAAGCAAGATCGCCATAGGAAGCGGCGGGCTTGCTGGTGTTGGCTTTTTAAAAGGAACGCAAACAAGATTCGATTTTGTCCCGGAACAGCGTACCGACTTTATCTTCTGTACCATCGGTGAAGGTTTCGGATTTATTGGAAGCTTTATTTTTCTCACCATCTACTTTTTATTGCTTTGGCGGATTATCAATATTGCGGAACGGCAACGAAGTGTTTTCAGTCGATGCTATGCTTATGGTGTCGCCTCCGTTCTTTTCTTTCATATTGCGATCAACCTTTGCATGACGATCGGTCTTGCGCCAGTAATCGGGATCCCATTACCGTTTATTAGTTACGGTGGCACATCCTTGCTCACCTTTACCGTAATGTTATTTATTATGATTCGCCTCGATGCAGACCGTCAAATGGTATTGCGCTAGTATAAATCTTTAAGATTGACGCGATTCTATTGCCATGAATTCATCAACTTCGCAGGATGAAGATCATTCCACTTTCAGAAGGAAGTTTTACGATTGATAAATCGAAACTTTTTGTACCCTTCAATACTGATTCTGATGATATGGCTCAACGCGCTGCCGGAAGTTTGCTGGTAGAAATTCAGCCATTTGTTGTTGTTACAGAAAAGGACGTTTTATTGCTCGATGCAGGTCTCGGCTTTGAGAAAGATGGTGTGTTACAATTGCATAAAAATTTAATGGATAACGGAATTAATCCTTCGGAGGTAACTAAAGTTTTGATGACGCACCTGCACAAGGACCACGCAGGTGGTATTGGTATCGAAAGGACGGGGTTAGGAGCGAGGTTGTCATTTCCGAATGCAACATATTATGTTCAACGTGCCGAGTTGGACTTTGCTTTTGAAAAAGGATTTCCGTCTTATATCACAGAAGAGCTGGAGTGTTTGCGTGATAATGTCCAGGTGCACGTGCTGGACGGCAACGGAGTATTAAATGGATATATAAAGTATGAAGTGACGGGTGCGCATAGCCGATTTCACCAGGTTTTCTGGATTGTGGATGGCAACCAAACGATATTTTTTGGAGGGGATGATGCACCGCAGCTTCATCAAATGAAGAGTCGCTTTGTAGCTAAGTATGATTATGATGGAAAGAAATGTATGGAACTTCGACAGGAGTGGTGGAAGAAGGGATCGGCAGAAGGATGGACATTTCTGTTTTATCATGATACGAAGACGCCGATGGTTGGGGGTTGATTGGGGAATACAGGGACGCGAATTCTCGCGAATAATACACGGATTCCCGCGAATGAATACAAGGTAGCAGATAGCAAGATGTGCGTAATCATAAGTATTCGGACCAGATTGCGCGCTTAAATTTCAATTCGGATTCACCGAAATTTATGAGTAAGCCAACTCCGACTCTCGCTGCTTTTAAGTAATTAAGTATTTGTTTTTTGTGGTCAGGATGAAACTCACCTACTGCCTTTATCTCCAAAATAACACAGCCGAATACTAAAAAGTCCACAGTAAAACTGTGTTTCAAGAATTCACCTTCATACGTTATTTGATAATTGCATTCCCTCGCATAGGGAATATTTAATTGCTTGAATTCAATTTCCAATGCATCCTTGTAAACAACTTCGTGGAACCCAATGCCAAGTGCCGAATGCACTTTCATACACACACCAATGACTTCATAGCATTCGTCACTGAAACTCATTTCGATCAACATGCTGCAAAGTAAAAGCAGAGGGGATCTAGAGTTAAGAGTATTGACCGGCCTTGTGACGTATTTTTCCTGTATTCATTCGCGGGAATCCGTGTATTATTCGCG
>JACMLR010000295.1 GCA_014379515.1 Chitinophagaceae bacterium | reverse complement strand
TTCGGCCTTGTACGATTTCGAAATTGATATGGTTGAATTTAAAAATGAAATGTGCTATGTGTTCAAAATAAAGCCACGCGCGGATCTGGATGAGGGACAGAAGAGTGATATCGTGTTAAATGAAATGACAACCTGGTTTCGTACTGATACATGGGAAATTGTTGCCAGGAACTACGATCTCAGTTATCAAACAGGTGTATATGATTTCGATGTGCATATGGAAGTGGAAATGACTCAATTTGAAGGGTTATTAATTCCCGCGATGCTACGATACAACGGCTCCTGGGATATCATGTTTAAAAAAAGAGAGAACGCGGTTTTTACAGCAACGATCTTTGATCTGAAACGCGACGGAATTAGGTAAAGCATTTAAATTATCATCGCGGCGCAGGTAAAAACAGGCTGAATGTCGCGCCGTTTCCGGGACGGCCTGATGCAGCAATAAATCCATGATGATGTTGAACGATCTTCTTGCAAATCGCAAGGCCAATACCCGTTCCTTCGTATTGTGCCCTCCCATGTAAACGCTGGAACAAATCGAAAATCTTACCTGCATATTTTTGTTCGAAGCCGATGCCATTGTCTTCGAAACTTAATTTCCAGAATTTTGAATTTGTTTCATTATTCTCTTCTTTATCAGGCAATGCAGTCACTAATTCTGCCCTGATCCGGATGCGAGGTTCCGCATCTTCTCTGCGGTATTTAATGCTGTTCAAAATTAGATTCATCATTAGCTGATGAAATTGTAACGGTACAAGGTTGAGAACAGGAAGCTCGTTCGATTCGATCGTTGCGCCCGTTTCTTCGATCTCTTCCTTTAGTTCCATTTTCACTTCGTCCAATAAGTGATTCAGATCGGTTGGAAGAAAATCGCTCTCTGAGCTATTTGTTCGGGAATAGCTCAACAAGGCCTTTATCAAATGTTGCATTCTGGAAGCGGCACTTGTGATACGAGCGAAATAATCCTTCCCGATTTCAGAGATGTTCTCCAGCTCCTGGTCCACCAGCCGGGTACTAAAAGCCTGGATTTTACGAAGTGGTTCCTGCAAATCGTGCGACGCGATATATGTGAATGATGCCAATTCTGCATTTTGCCGTTCCAGCTCGAGATTCTTCGCTTCGAGTATCTTGTCTTTATTAAGACGGTCTAATTCCATTTCTGCCCGACGTCCAGCAATTTTCATCAACGATTCGGCATAATGAATCTCCTGAATCGATTTTGTATGCATCAAGGCGATTATACCAACTGGTTGTTCCTGCAGGTCGTATAATGTACAGCCGAGGTACCCTTCGACCTCAAACTTATGAATCGTTTTATTATTTGGAAAAAGCGACTGGCAATTCTCCGGAAAAATAAATGTGTCTCTTGTAAACAGGTCGTCACATGGTCCGCCCGCGAGATCGTACTCGAAATCGTTATCGGTTTCCTCAAACGAACAGACTGCAAGCGTTTGAATGGCATGGTGACCGTCTCGCGTTTTCACCAGCTCCCCGATCAGGATATGGTCGACTTGCGTCCGAATTGCAAGATCATGAACCAGTGCTTCAAAAAATTCCGTTCCGATTTTGTACTGTGAAAAACTTTCTGAAAACTCAGCGACAATGCGGCGTTCAAGCGATTTGTTTTTATTCGCAAGGTCTTCATTTGCCTTCTCGAGCGAGTGTTGATACGTATTGATTATTCGCTCATAACTTTTCTTTTCTCGTAAATCTGTTACTATCATACCAATCGCAGGAAAATGTGGTTGCAACGATGTTAAGGAAACATAGACTGGAACCGGGCGATCGTTGATGGACAAAATAATTTCACCCTTATCATTTCCTGTACGCGCTTTTGTAAACAGTTCCTCAAATTGATTTCTTGACTCATTCGATATGAGATTGAAAATGGAAGTGCCCGCGAGTTTTTCATATGGCATTCCAGCCATTTCTAAAAAGTAAGTATTGGCAAAAAGAATAGTTCCTTCCTCCGTAACATTGATGGCACCTTCGCTCACTTTCTCTATCAATATGCGGTATGCATGATCGCCCCCGGCAAGTGTATATACTTGATTGCGGTTTTGACTGTCATTTATAAGATAAGCGTCTATTTCGCCGTCACGAATCGCTTCGATGGACTGATAGGCTTCAGCCAATTGAAGTTCGAGTTCCTCAATCCGTTTCTGCAAATTGTTTGTATGTAACGTATCGATTGGCATACTGGTTTGAGTCAATCAATGCCGAGTGCCGAAAGGACCTTTAAAGGATCGGCAAAATTGCCGACCAATGTTTTGCGGGGGAGTGGAAATGTTTTGATGAGCGAGGGACTTAGAACGATATGTTTCTTATCTGCAAGCGCTGGATTTTTGTAGATGTCCGTTATCTCCAGATCAAATGCATCCCCGAGATATTGTTCACAAAGCAATCTCACATTTCTGATTGCCTGCATCGACTTGTCCGTCATTCCTGCCACATATAAATGCAATACGCATTTTTCGCTATCACCCGGGTCAGTACCTTTCTTTTTCAACATTGCAGTTGTTTAATGACTTGGGCGGGTACAAAGTGCTATACCCGTTATACTAACTAGATAATTTTCGTACCAAAACAAAGTCTTGTTGAAAGAGGCGTGAATCGGCAATCATGGCTTCAGAAATACCACTAATGCGGAAATATTTTGCAGATACGGGGAACTGTTAGGGGGAAAGAGAATTCAGAAACAGGACAGAATAATACTTCAACTGATACACAGAATATTTGAGCCTCCGAATTCGGGCGCTCGATCGGACCCAGTATTATTTTGATTTTAGGTAAAAAAAAATAAGTCGGGAAGTTCATGGCTCAACCGAAAATTCATCTCTGAAAAGAATGCGTTACTAATGTTCGTTTAGCCAGGCTTTGGCAGTTTGCAGATCTTCAAAAAATCGAATACTAAGTCGGTCTTTGTCGACCTTTTCTGAAATTGTTTCTACTGCTACCTTGTTGAAATAGGCGGTGGGATTTACAATGGCTAACATTCTGAACCCAAAGTTTAAAGCGCGGGGTAAGAATTCAGTTTCCAGCCACCGTTGATCTTCAAGACCGATCAACACCATCTCCCGGATGTCTGCTAACACTTTCGATGTCTGATGTTTGATAAGTGTGTTCAGCATCAATTCCGTACCCTGGCGAAATGCAGTGCTGGTTGCATAGCCATCCCAATCCATTACAACTGCGCCCAATTGTTCATCGAAGTAAATATCGTATTCAGTATTTGTTTGCATATCAGCAATGATAAATTTAAAATATCAATTTAAAATTTCCGAACCAGACTTGAAAATTATCACATCATATTTTTCGGCCGAACATAGGTTCGCCATTTTTCAATCACTCCCTCCATGTCTGCGGGCATGGCGCTGTCAAACGATATGGGTTGCCTGGTCCGCGGATGCGTGAAGCCAATTGTTTTGGCGTGAAGTGCGTGTCGTGGGCACATCGCAAAACAATTATCGACAAATTGCTTGTATTTCGTGAACACGGTACCTTTTACAATCCGATCACCCCCGTAAAGTTCATCGTTGAATAATGGATGCCCGATATGTTTCATGTGTACACGAATCTGGTGGGTTCTTCCGGTCTCAAGTTTGCATTGGACAAGTGTCACATACCCCAATCGTTCAAGCACTTTATAATGGGTAATTGCATCTTTTCCATGCTCACCATCGGGATATGCATCGAAAATCTTGCGGAATCGTTGATGTCGTCCGACATGGGCAACGATGGTTCCCGAGTCAGCCACAACATCACCCCACACCAAAGCAATATATATCCGATCGATTGTGTGATTAAAAAACTCCTTGGACAAGCTACTCACTGCCTTGTCCGTTTTAGCGAGTACCATCAGCCCGCTAGTATTTTTATCGATACGATGCACCAGGCCAAAACGAGGGAGGTTGTCCGCAGTGATGTCATTGTTTTGCTGTTGTAGATACCAGGCAACTCCGTTGATCAGGGTTCCACTTGGATTGCCACTGGCAGGATGAACAACCAGTCCCACCGGTTTATTGATGATGAGAATGTCGTCGTCTTCGAAAACAATGTTCAGCGCCATTTGCTGCGGGAGAATTTCTTCTCCATGTACTTCCTTGTCGGAATACACGACCAATTCTTCTCCTGGTTTGATACGATGATTGGCCGGTACCTGTTTACCGTTGATTAATACTTTCCCGGCTTCAATAGCCTGTTGAATCTTGTTTCTTGAAGCTCCTTCAATGCGGGCGACAAGAAATTTGTCGAGTCGCATCGGCTCCTGTCCTTTGTCGATCTTCAGGTTCAAGCGTTCAAACAAGTCCTCGGAACTTTCTTCAGGATCAATCTCCAGGTCGTCCACTTCATTCGCCATGAACTAAATTTTCGCAAAGGTAACGATTGCAAACAGGGAAAGCGCAGAGGGGAGAGTGGAGAGCGAGAGCGGAGTTTAAGTTTGAAGAATGGAGTTTGGAGTATGGAGTATGAAGTACCGAGTTCGGAGTATGGAGTTTGGAGTATGGAGTTTGGAGTATGGAGTTTGAAGTATGGAGTATGGGGTTTGAAGTATGAAGTGATAAATCTACTTAGCGGCAACTTCTCGTATTGTAAATTTGCACCGTGATTAGGAAAGAAAATATTCGACTGGAAGATCTTGGCTCGATGGAATACCAGCAGGCATGGGATTACCAGGAAAAATTACTGGCCGACAATGTTGCCGCTAAAAAGCAGTTTGCCCTCGAGATTGTCGATAACGATTCAGAACTGCCTTTAAGAAGTCCAACTATTCATCACCTCTTATTTGTTGAACATCCTCCGGTTTACACTTTGGGAAAAAGTGGAAAGGAAGAACATGTGCTGATCGACGAAAAGACAAGGATTGAAAAAGGGATCTCGTTTTATAGAACTAACAGGGGCGGGGATATCACGTTTCATGGTCCCGGGCAAATCGTTGGTTACCCCATTCTCGATCTTGAAAAATTCTACAC
>JACMLR010000294.1 GCA_014379515.1 Chitinophagaceae bacterium | reverse complement strand
CGGGATGTCCACTTGGTTGTCAACCCTTGTCAATAGCGATTACGCCCCTGCCGGGGCTGTTGATAGACGGCTTGCTTAAAGATGGACTATGCCCATCCCTATGCGATCGCGCCCCTCCGAGGCTCGTATCTCGCGGATCTCATAGCGAATTCCTATCTATCTTACATCCAGATTTCGATATGTTTTATTTATTGAAAGGATCAGGCCCCGACGTTGGTGGCAGGGCTAGCAGGTATTAAAATGGGCTGGTCCGAGTCAATGGACTCACTCCCTCGGACTTTAAATGATCGGCAATGTTTCAATGGGACGCAAATCAGGCGCGAACTCTTGACGATATCACAAGGGGTTGCACCCCTTGCTATGCGATGCCGCCCCTTCGGGCTGTGAGTTTAATTATGCAGTTCTTACACCTGTATTTATTCTGTGTCCTGAATTCTGTATTCTGGTTTTCTGGTATTCTTCATCAAAAACTCATATCCAATTCAAAAAGATTCCGCCCCTTCAGGGCTGTAACCCTTTTATCATTTACAATCCCAGGCCTGGCAGCCTGGGCTGATAGACTTCGCCACTACGTGGCTGTGCGTTTAATTATGCAGTTCTTACGCCTGTATTTATTCAGTCTCCTGAATTCTGTATTCTGTATTCTACATCAAGCCTCAACTAAAATTTAAAGCTGTATTCCTCCATACTTCATCCTCCATACTTCACACTCCCGCTCTCACTCCCCCTTCCACTCCACTCTCTTCGACTTATAAAAATCAATATCCATCGCGGTCAATCTTGCACCGTGGTTGGCCAGTCGGGTTTTGTATTCATCCCAGTTTCTTTTGCCTGAGGGTGTCCACCCGATTTCGGCGTAGCCGGGCAGACGTGGGAAAACGAGCCATTCGATATCATTCATATTAGTCACCGTCTCCGACCACAGCGGAGCTTCGATTCCATAAATGTTTTCTTTGCTGATTCCCTTCACTAATGTTTCAGGGTTCCAATTGTACGCCTGGTCAACTTCGATGTAGGCTGCCCAATGCAACCCAAGTTTCGATGTGGAATCATATTGCATATCCAGGTAAGCTTTAGCAGCGGGAGACATCATGATTTTCGCTCCCTGCTTCACTGCATTCACCGAGTTCGCACTGTCGGCCCAATACTGGGCAACAGAATTTGGAGTCAGGGTCGACAAGGCAATCTCATCCCATCCAATAACAAGTTTGTTATGTTTCTTCACAATTGCCTGTACTTTATTTACAAATGGAATGTAGTCTTCTTTCTTAGTAGCATGACTTTCATCACCACCGATATGAAGATAAGCGCCAGGAGTAAGTTCAGCCAGTTCACGAATCACGTCGTCAATAAATTTGTAGGTAATGTCTTTGTTGGTACAAAGCGAACTGAAACCAACTTCGGTTCCACTGTATAATTTCGTTGCAGAGTCGTTACAATTTAATTCGGGGTACGATGCAAGTGCGGCATTCGTGTGCCCGGGCATGTCGATTTCCGGAATAACAGTAATGAATCGATCGCTTGCATATTTAATAAGTTCTTTGTATTGCTCTTGAGTGTAGAAGCCGCCTTTACCGCCACCAACTTGAGTGCTACCACCAGTGCTGGTGAGTTTAGGCCAGGATTTAATTTCGATGCGCCATCCCTGGTCGTCGGAAAGATGCCAATGGAAAGTGTTCATTTTATAGAAAGCAAGAAAATCGATGTATCGCTTAACGTCTTCGAGTGAAAAGAAATGTCGCGCAACATCCAGCATAGAACCACGTACGCCATATTCGGGTTTGTCGACGATCTTACCAGTTGCGATTGTCCACGAATTATTTTGTTTCTTCGAAGATTCAATTGAATGCGGAAGCAACTGGCGAATTGTTTGAATACCGTAGAATAAGCCAGCCGGCTTTGCTGCTATAAGAAATATTTTGTCTTTGGTGATGTTGAGTTCATAACCTTCAGCACCGAGAGTTCCTTCATTTCCGGTTAATGCGAGGGAGATTGTACCTGCTTTCGAGGTATCCGCAGATTCACTGACTATTAATTTAAACCCTGTTGCTGGTTGAATCATGTCTGCAAACATTGTCGCGATGCGTGTTGCTTCGGCTCCGCCGGATGTTACGATTGCAGCATTTGTATCAAATGTAAAAACATCACTTGATGCAACAACATCAAGTGGCAGAGGAATCACGGCGTTTAAAGTAGGCGCTGGCGTTTCAGCGGTTTGTTGATTACATGAACTTATTGCAACAATAAAAAGGCAAAGAAAAATTGGCAAGTTTCTCGCACTCATGTTAGAATTGGTTTATGACCGAAGATATTGAATAACCAACACAAATGCGTTCAGGAGGATAAGATGAATGAGTATGTCTAAAACGAAAAAACCAAATCTGCCCACTACTATTAATGGGCAGATTCTACCATTACGACTTCCGCTTAGAGGTTACTAATAAAACAACGCCAGCAACAACTGCGATACCACCAGCGTAATTGGGCCAGTCAAGAGTTTTCTTTTCTTTCTTATTAATCTCCACCGGCCCCAGATCAACGACTTTTTCTTCCTTGGTAAAACTGATGTTTCTGAATACGAGCATCAGAATTCCAGCGACGATTAGGATTGTGCCAAGAACTTTCATGGTAATTGTTTCAAACTTCGGTTTAAATACCATGCCAAATATTAAGACTTTCTTTAATTGTTGAACGAGCACCATCAACTTCATTCTTTTAAAAACAAGATTTTCCGGTTCTTGTGTAGCACGTTTATTCGTTATAGATTTGCACAATGTCAACGACCTCACCTGCACCACTATCATTAAGAAAGAAAGAAATAACTGCCGATTATTTACGGATCCTCGACGTTCACATTTCGGATTTGGAGAATGCTATCGTTGATCATGCACTTGAAATTCGGGAACTTGCACAACAGCTTCACCTTCATCCCGTCCATCTCAGTACAACGATCAAAGAAGTAACCGGGGAATCAACCTGCTATCATTATGAAATGAAGCTCGTAGCCGTATCAAAGAAAATGTTGCTTACAACCAACATGAGCATTGGTGAAATTGCAATGCGTCTTACCTACGATCCATCCAACTTCACGAAATTCTTCAAACATTACACGGGGTTGACACCAAAAAAATTTCGTGAGCAATCTGCTGGTTCTCCCGATTCTTAAGCTCTCACCATTATTTCTTAAAGTCTCACCATTTTAATTAATTTTTCCCGTGCAATTTTGCTAAAACAATTTTTGTATGAGTACTAGCAAAATCGCATTAGTTACGGGAGGAAGCCGTGGACTTGGCAAAGACATGGCATTAAACATTGCACAAAAAGGGATTGATGTTATCCTCACCTACCGATCAAAAAAAGAAGAAGCCGACGATACGGTAAATCAAATCGAAGCTTATGGGCAACGTGCTTTTGCATTGCAACTTGACATGGAAAAATTTGCAACCATTAACGAGTTTGTTTCCACTGTCAAATCTGAAATTAAAACAAGATGGAATGTATCCACACTCGATTACCTGGTCAACAATGCGGGAATGGGAGCAACAGTTCCATTTGAACAGGTCACCGTGGAATTGTTTGATAGCTTCATGAACGTCCACTTCAAAGGAATTTATTTTTTGACGCAACAACTATTACCGATCATGAACTCCGGTGGACGCATCATCAATATTTCTACGGGCACCACTCGATTTAGTAATCCCGGATACTCTGTATATGCATCAATGAAAGGGGCAATCGAAGTATTCACGAAATATCTTGCAAAAGAATTAGGTGCGAAAGGAATTAGTGCAAACGTAGTAGCGCCCGGTCCAATTGAAACTGATTTCAATAACGGCGCGATTCGTTCGAACCCACAGCTAAAATCCGCATTAAGTTCAATGTCACCGCTCGGTCGTACAGGTAACTCAGACGATATCGGTCCTGTAGTTGCGTTTCTCTGTACCGAAGAAGCAAAGTGGATCAATGGTCAACGAATTGAAGTAAGTGGAGGCATCAATGGCTAGTTCGGTTACTGGTCATAGTTACACAAAATGAAAGGTTTAATCCGGTGCTTTAAATTGTTTAATATTTGTGACTTTATCAGCTGGCTGTCAATATGTTGCGCCAGTATTTTAGAAGCTTAGCAGCACTCAATTGTTAAAAAAGAAAAGTTTTATAACGCTAGACGTCAGTCTCTTGTCCATGGATAATTTCATCCATTAACAGTTGAAAAATCTCTGGCATTTTATGTGTTTAATGATGATTGTACTAAAAAATAATTCATCATTTAAATTCAGCATCATGAAAAGATTATTACCCATTTTAAGTATCGCAGCTTTTTCGATTTTCATTTTTACTTCTTGCGGTTCTAAGGACACATCGCAGGTAAATCAAGCATCGGTCGATACTGCAGGACTCGCGCAGTTCCAGGCATATCAAAAGCAACAGGAATTTGCAGCACAATACGAAATGTATAAAACGGAGCAGGATAAAAAGCTTATTGCAGCAGTGGCAACAAGACCTGCAAGAAAATCTTACCAGAAAACCGGTTCGATGAACACAAGCACTTCTTATCCAGCGAAAGCAAAAGAGGAAGTAAAAAAGAAAGGATGGAGTAAAGCCGCAAAAGGCGCAGTAATCGGTGGTGCATCCGGAGCTGTACTCGGTGGAGTTATTTACAAAAAGAATCGCGCACTGGGTGCTGTGATTGGTGGAGTAGTCGGGGCAGCAGGTGGCTTCGGTATCGGTAAACACCTGGATAAGAAAGATGCATCCAAGTAATTTCTCAAAATAGTTTGGAAGGGGCGTTCTGCGGAACGCCCCTTTTGTTTTTTACACATTGTTGTTCTATTTTACCAGTCGTCACAAAAAATCTGCTATGAAATCACTAACTGTCCAGCTCACCGTTTGCCTTGGTCTCCTTTCTCTTAATGGTTTCTATTCTTGTAACAACCCCGGAGTAAAAGAAATCGCCGTAAAAGACACACTGGTTTTCGAACGAATGCTTGGAACATGGAAAAATAATCGTCAGCAAAATTTTGAACGATGGACAAAAACTTCGGATAGCAGCTACCAATCAGATGTGTTCTCCGTAACCAGAAATGACACTTCGTTTGAAGAGCGGGCAGCCGTCTTTATGGAGAATGGTAAATGGGTTTTCCAGGCGATCGTAAATAATCAGAACGAACAACAGCCGATCAAATTCACAGCAGATACAGTTGGAAAGGCGACAATCACCTTTTCCAATTCTTCGCACGATTTTCCCACAGCCATCGGATACAGGCTCCGCAACTCCGACACACTTGCTGCATTCATTTCCGGCCCCAATAAAAAAGGCGGCTTAGACACTCTAAAATTTCTTTACGTGCGACGTAAATCGTAATCAACATTCGCTCAGGAACGGTTACCTACAGGGGAAGAATTTCCCCAATTTCCCAGGGTTTGAACGCCTTCGAGTCTGGCATAGGTTTTTAATCTCACGGGTTATGAAAAATACATTGCCGAGAGAAGATGAGAAATATCCAACGATGAAAATAGTTCGCGAGGAAAAATCACGAGT
>JACMLR010000293.1 GCA_014379515.1 Chitinophagaceae bacterium | reverse complement strand
TCAACCGGTCTTCTGGTTTGGTGGGCAGCAACACGGGCAATTCAAATGGATGGAACCGCCGCACTGGAAATGGCTGGAAAGATTGTTTCATTCGGATTGTTTTTAAACCTGTTATTCCGACCACTTCGAGTGATTGCAGATAAGTTCAATGTGTTGCAAATGGGAATGATTGCGAGCGAGCGCGTTTTTAAGGTACTTGATAATGACGATTACATTCATCCTTCTCCAACCGAAACATTCGATCCGGAAACCGTGCGCGGGACGATTGAATTTGATAAAGTATCATTCTCCTATACCGGCAAAGACTATGTGTTGAAAGACATTTCATTCAAGGCCCGGCCAGGTGAAACGATTGCGCTTGTTGGCCATACCGGTAGTGGAAAGACATCGATAATCAGCGTTCTCAATCGCCTGTATCATATACAGGAAGGATCAATCCGAATAGATGGTGTCGATATAAATCATTTCAAGATTGACGCCTTAAGAAAGAATATCGGTGTGGTGTTGCAGGATGTATTCCTGTTTTCAGGGTCGGTTCTTGAAAATATCACTCTTCGTAATCCTGCAATTTCTGAAGACCAGGTAATCGCTGCGGCAAAAATGATCGACATGCACGACTTCATTATGCAGCTACCCGGAGGATATCATTACAATGTCATGGAGAGGGGAGGGACATTATCGTTAGGACAACGCCAACTCATTTCATTTATACGAGCATTACTTTATAATCCATCGATCCTGATTCTTGACGAGGCCACATCATCCGTCGATACCGAAAGCGAAATTTTAATTCAACATGCAATCGATAAATTGATTGCGGGCCGAACATCGATTGTAATAGCACACCGGCTGTCTACAATCCGCAAGGCAAGTCAGATCATTGTCCTGGACAAGGGCGTGATCCGCGAAACCGGAACCCACGAGCAATTATTGGAACGCGGTGGTTTTTATGCAAATCTTCACAAAATGCAATTCGAGAAGCACCCGCAGCATGCGTAATGCAGGCCCGTCGGGTTCACTTGGCTAGCATTTGCGAATTGCGAATGACTAATGTGCGAATTCGCCTATTCGATGGAATCGCAGATAAGGCAGAATTATGCGGAGATGGAATTGCATGTGGAATTTGCTTAATCGGATTGTTTTTTCTCACATTGATTGTCCCCGCGGCGGCGCGGCCACATTAAGGCAACTGCAGGCTATCCAAATTGAGGAATTCGCACATTAGTCATTCGTAATTCGCCCATGCTCCAATTCAAAAATCAACTCACTCGAATAAAACATATTTTGACTTTTTTGGGACGCTCGTCCTTATCTTTGCGGCAAATTTACAAGTAGGTATGCGGGTTCGAAGTCTACAATCCTTATTGGCAGCGGCTTTCACGATATTTTCATTGACTTTTTCTGCATTTTCGTATGGCCAGGGCGAACATGGTGATGCCGGGCATGCGAAAGAGGAGAAATTCAATGCGGCGGAAGTCATATTTGACCACATTCTCGATAATCACGAATTCCATATTCTTGACTATAAAGGCTCTGATGGGCAGAAGCACCCGGTTTCCATCCCATTACCCATTATTTTATACTCTCCGCAAAAGGGTATGAGCATGTTCATGTCTTCCCGGTTTGAGCACGGCCATAAGGGGTATGATGGTTATAAACTTGAGAAAGGAAAGATTCATGCAGTAGATCCAGGAGTGAAAGTCTACGATTTCTCGTTGACGAGGAACGTTGTACAAATGATGCTCGCGCTGATCATCTTAGTTGTTTTGCTGATTCGCATCGCCAATCGGTACAAAAAGGGTACTGGCGTTAAAACTGCACCAAAAGGATCGCAGGGTTTAATGGAACCTGTTATCACGTTTGTGCGCGACGAGGTTGCGAAACCAAATCTTGGTCACAAAGCGGATAAATATCTTCCTTATTTATTGACTGTATTCTTCTTCATATTAATTAATAACATATTCGGGTTGATCCCGGGATCAGCAAATGTTACCGGTAATATCGCATTCACTGTAGTGCTTGGTGTTATTTCGTTTGTTGTGATCATGGCGAGCTCGACTTCACATTACTGGGGTCATATCTTCAATCCACCAGGTGTGCCATTGGGTATTAAGTTCATTTTGGTACCAGTGGAGATTTTGAGTGTGTTTATCAAGCCCATCGCTCTTATCATTCGTTTGTTTGCGAATATGGTAGCGGGTCACATCATCATTATTTGTTTGATTTCCCTGATTTTCATTTTTGCTGAAATGGCGCCTGCGGCGGGATGGGGAAGTTCATTGATCTCCGTTGCCTTTACGATTTTCATCTATTTTATAGAGGTGTTGGTGGCATTTCTTCAGGCTTTCATCTTTACAATGCTCACAGCGGTATTCATCGGGCAGGCGTTCGAAGGAAGTCATGAAGATGTTGATGGCCACGACGATAAGGTTATAGTTTAGGTTTCTTTTTTAAATATAAAATCAAGTATTATGGATTTGCTCAACGTAATTATGCTGGATGGTGTCGCTAACGCAGGTGGTGCAATCGGAGCTGGTTTGGCTGCAATTGGTGCAGGTATCGGTATCGGACAGATTGGTCGCGGCGCAGTTGAATCAATTGCCCGTCAACCGGAAGCTGTGAATGACATCAGAGCCAACATGATCCTTACTGCTGCCCTTATTGAAGGTGCTGCACTGTTTGCGATCATCGTAGGTTTCCTTGCAATGGTGTTGACTGGTGCTTAATTGTCATCGCCAAAAACTTTAACTGCATTCAACGCAAAGGGCCGAGAGTGCAGTTATCTTTCGATTATTATTATTGAATAATAGATACAAATTTTTATGAATCTTCTTACACCCGATCACGGTTTAATTTTCTGGACGCTTGTTTCTTTCCTCGTGGTGTTCTTCATTCTTGCAAAATATGCATGGCCTGCAATTGTCAAAGGATTGAAAGAAAGAGAGCGTTCTATTGCCGATTCATTAGCGACAGCAGAAAGAGTAAAAGCTGAAATGGCTCAGTTGCAAAGTGAAAACGAAGCATTGCTTGCAAAAGCGCGAGAAGAAAGGTCGCTAATGCTGAAAGAAGCCCGTGATATAAAAGATCGTATTATCAGTGAAGCAAAAGAACAAGCTAAAGTTGAAGCAAATAAGATTGTACTTGAAGCGCAAGCTGCAATTCAATCTCAAAAAATGGCTGCTCTTACTGATGTGAAGAACCAGGTGGGTACACTTGTAATTGAAGTCGCTGAGAAAGTATTGAGACGTGAGCTTGGCAATAAAACTGAGCAGGAATCTTATATCAGGCAGTTAGCGAACGAAGTGAAATTAAACTAATGAGTAAAACAGGATGTGCAGTTGTTGCATATTCATTCACTCATCAATCCGAACGTAAGTATGTTGAATCCACGATTAGCCGGCAGGTACGCGAAAAGTTTGATTGACCTCTCTATTGAGAACAATAAGCTGGAAGAGGTTTATAATGACATGTTGTTTCTCCACAAAGTGGTTAAAGGAAATCGTGATTTTGTCGTTCTCCTCAAAAGCCCCGTGGTTAAAGGTGATAAAAAACGTGCAGTACTCGATGCCGTTTCAACAGCAGGTAATTTATCTCAATTGACAATTGCGTTTGGTCGCCTTCTTGTTACAAAAGGAAGAGAGAGTTTCTTTCCCGAGATCATTGAAGCGTTCATCAATCAATACAAAGCGAAAAAAGAGATTTATACGGTTACGTTAACGACGGCCGGGCCGGTTAGTGATGAAATCAAAGAAGCAATTGTAAGCAAGGTTAAGAGCCAAACTGCGATGAAGAATATTGAGTTGAAAACCATTGTCAAGGAAGAACTGATTGGTGGCTTTTTGCTTGAGCTTGGTAATACACTTGTCGATGCCAGTATTCTATATGATCTTAATAAGATCAAGAGCCAGTTTATGAACAACGACTTTGTATATAAACTTAGATAGACTAACATAGCACAGAACTTAAAAAACGATTTAAACAGATAAAAAAATGGTAGAAATTAAACCCGATGAAATATCGGCCATATTAAGACAGCAGCTGAGCAATTTCAATGCTGGTGCTGATCTCGAAGAAGTGGGTACCGTATTACAGGTGGGTGACGGTATTGCCCGCGTTTACGGATTGAATAATGTGCGCAGTGGTGAGCTTGTAGAATTTGACAATGGTGTTCGTGCAATTGCATTGAACCTTGAAGAGGATAATGTGGGTGTGGTATTGATGGGTGAAAGCGGTGACATTAAAGAAGGTTCGAAAGTACGCCGCACAGGTAAAATCGCGTCTATCAATGTTGGTGAAGGAATGCTCGGCCGTGTCGTTAATGCATTAGGCGAGCCAATTGATGGCAAAGGCCCTCTTGCTGGAGAAAAATATGAGATGCCACTCGAGCGTAAAGCGCCGGGTGTTATCTACCGTGAGCCGGTTAAAGAACCATTGCAAACAGGTATCAAAGCAATCGATGCGATGATCCCGGTTGGTCGTGGACAGCGTGAGTTGGTAATTGGTGACCGCCAGACAGGTAAAACTGCGATCTGCGTGGATACCATCATCAACCAGAAAGAATTTTACGATGCAGGACAACCTGTATATTGTATATACGTTGCGATAGGACAAAAAGCATCTACTGTTGCCGGTGTAATGAAAACACTGGAAGAGAACGGCGCTATGGCTT
>JACMLR010000292.1 GCA_014379515.1 Chitinophagaceae bacterium | reverse complement strand
GCCACAAAAGCCAACATCGCCTTTGCCTGCAGTTGCGTGAATATCGATACCAAGTCGGCCGGTTGACGATTTCCCTTCAAGAAACGGAACATGCGCATGCGTTTCTGTATACTCATGCGTAACTCCCAGGTAAAAAATGTGTGGGTATAATACAAACCCGTCGTCCGGAATTTCGAACGATTCAATTTCGTTGTGTTTTTTTGCATCAAGAATATGCTCGCGATATGTTGCGAGCCAGCTACCGAGGTGCACATCATAAGAATTACTTCCCAGGCAATCTCGCGAATATGGGACGATCTTGATGGTCTCGTTTTTCATTTCCTCCAGTATCTTCAGGTCGCTTAAAATCATGCGTAATATTTTTGGAATCCTCTTTAAATCTTTTTGCTAATAATCATTCTGTTAGAATGAATTGACGGGTACTTATCTTTATCGGTGAAACTGCGGCAAAATAATTGCGTTTTCTTCAATTATGTCTCTATTTTATCAACATAATATCGACGATTCATCCAGGGTGGGAATCTGGCGGATCGAGGAACCTGAATCCTTCTTTCTCGAAAAAGTACCATTAAAGAAAGATGTTACACATCCGTACAAGCGCCTTCAACATCTTGCGGGCCGCTATCTCTTACCTCAATTGTTCGAAAACTTTCCATTGCCAGCGATTGAAATTGCGGACACGAAAAAGCCTTTCATTCCCGGCGATCGGTATCATTTTTCGATATCTCATTGTGGTAATTATGCCGCTGCTATCGCCAGTTCTTCAAAACGGGTTGGGGTAGATGTTGAGCTTGTTTCACCGCGCTTGTTCGATATCTCACCAAAATTCCTCAACAACGAAGAAAAATCATTCATTGCAGAATGGGAAGTAATGCCGCAAATGCATCTCCAGCTCATCACCGTTCTCTGGAGTGCAAAGGAAGCTATTTACAAATGGCATGGCAATGGCAAAATGGACTTCAAACGAAATATGTATTTGAATGGGCCAATAGTATTTAATGCAGATGAAACGATTGAATTGCCATTCCTTTTCGATAAGGGAGAAACGATTCCTTTGATAGTTATCGCTAAGATTTTCGATCCGTTAGTAATGGCATGGGTAAAAACTTAATGCGCCATATCATCTTCATTCGGTGAATCGAGCAGATTCAAATCAACCGAATCCTGGCCGGCAATGCCTTCAACGGAACCTCTTATATGAGCAGCATTTAGTAACACTTTTTCTAATTGTTTTTCTCTCGATTTCCAAAGTTTCTCCATCGCATCTCTTTCTTTCTGAATTGAAAGTTTCATACTCATAAATCCTTCCCTGATAGCTTTCCATTGTTCTGCAAATTCGTTACTTGTTAAGTAAGTATAAAGCATGTGCATTTTATCGCCACGATTTTCCTGGTTGCGAACGGCACTGAATAATTTTATGATTCCGTCGCGCAACATATGCGTTACAGCCCTTGATTCATCAAACGAACATATCCATACACCATCCCGTTCGCCAAATTGTTTCATGTCTTTCGGCATCGACTGTGTAACGATAACTGCAACATCTGCACCCAGGCTTCGCATGTCGGCTTTTAATTTCTCAATCCAGTCTTGCGAAAACGAGGTTGTTCGTTTGCTTTCATAAATAATCTTTCCGCACTCCTGTCCCAGGTTGTTACGGACAGTTTGAATGCAGTCTGCACCCCGTACTCCTTTTCCAACTTCAGTAATAATATCAATCGGGAAAGACGATCGTAACAGTTCTTCGAGTGCGAGCTCCTGCACTTCTCCCTGCAATTGCGAACTTCCCTGTTCAACACGCCTTTTCATTTCCTCGGCAAGTTTGCGTTGATCATCCAATTGCTTTTCCAACTCCTTCAGTCGCATTTGATAGTCGGAATCCCGCGCCGCATTCTTCTGCTCTTCTATTTTGCGGAGTTCGTCGGAGAGTCGCGAACGTTCCTCTTGCAGTCGTCGTTGAACAGATATTTCCAATTCTTCTTCCTTGGTTTTTAACGACTGTTCCTTCTGAAGAAATTCCAGTTCCTTCTGACGAGATAGTTTGAGTTTCTCTTCATTATCACGATTGCTTTGCTCGAGCAGCCGCAATTTGTTTTCAAAATCACCACTGATACTGCGTCGGACATTTGATTCGATTTCAACCTGCGTCCGCTTTTTTTCATCGGCAAGCTGAACATCGTATTCCGCCTGTTTCTTTTTTTGCCACTCCATCATTTTAGAGCGAAGTTCTTTTTCCACTTCGTCGCGAATGATCTCATTCGGTTCAAACTCATTACCACAATTTGGACATTTGATCAGGTTGGCCATTGCCTCAATTTTTTACAAGTTTACGACAATGCAGCAAGCTGATCGTATCTATTAAGCATCACATGCAACCAGAAGAAAAAAAATACAATCATTGAGATAAATTGATGAAATTAGTGGACCAGTCCGATCATCACATCACCACCTCAAAACATTGTTTATATGCAGACAAGCAGAAGAAAATTTATTAGAAACAGTGGCCTTGTACTTGCAGGCGCCGCACTCGCGGGAAACCGCCGCTTCCCATTAATAGCTGGAACAGAATTGACGGGTATACAGCTTTATTCGGTCAGGGTTGACATGCAGAAAGATGCGCTTGGAACATTAAAACAAGTCGCTGCAATGGGATACAAAAATGTAGAACACGCAAATTATTCAGACCGGAAATTCTACAAGTATTCGGCAACAGAATTTAAAAAAGTGCTTGACGACCTTGGGATGAAAATGCCGAGTGGTCACACAGTACTAGGCAAACAACATTGGGATCCTGCCACCAAAGAATTTACGGATGCCTGGAAATGGACGATTGAAGACGCTGCGACTGTCGGACAGCAATTTGTTATCAGCCCATTCCTCGATCCGACGCTAAGAAGTACCTACGATGACTTAAAGCGCACCATGGATATTTTTAATAAAAGTGGCGAACTGTGTCAAAAATCAGGAATGAAATTTGGCTATCATAACCATGATTTCGAATTCAGTCAAAAACTAAACGATCAAACGGTTTATGACATCATGCTCAGCAGTACTGATCCTAAATTGGTAATGCAACAGCTAGATATTGGCAATCTCTATAATGGAGGAGCAAAAGCAATCGACATCGTAAAAAAATGGCCTGGTCGTTTTGAATCTATGCACGTTAAGGATGAAATTGCTGCCCCTGTTCCAAAGGACAATCCGACCCCGGGTAATTCACACGAGAAATACGAAAGTACTGTTCTGGGCAAAGGAATTGTGGATGTTAAAGAAGTAGTTGACCTTGGACGCAAATCCGGTGGCACAATTCATTTCATCATCGAGCAGGAAGCTTACCAGGGACAAGCGCCACTCGATGCAATCAAAGAAGATCTTGCAATAATGAAGAAATGGGGATACCAGTAATAGTAACATCATTCAAAAGAAAATGGAGCACATGTGCTCCATTTTTTATTTCGTAAACCCGTAGTCTACAACTCGCCGAAAATATTGTTTGTTTTGAATGACCCAGGTGACTTCGTAGCTCCCCGTGCCATCACGACTAAGCAGATAAATGTAAATCCGATTTCCATCTTTGGAATAGAACACGCCATTTGCGGTTCGTTCTGTCCCGGCCTTGTCTTTGTACGTGAAATTCAAATTGTAAAGATCCGCATAGGCTGCAGGCGGGATGGCAATCGTGTCTTTGTTTAATAGTACCAGCACCGACTTGATTTCGGTACTGGGGAGATTTCCGTAATCGCCATAAAATGGTTTGCCGCCAATTTTTACGACGTGTTCTTCTACCCGCTGAATTTTCCGGCCATTCTCGGAGAACGGACCTGTTTTTATAATAACATGCAGATCGTCTGTCTTGAAGCTCATCTGGTTTTGATCGTAACCAGTTGGTGATATTTTTCGAAGAGGAAGTTTTCCAATACTTTCTTCTATTCCGCCGACTGAGAATACACCGAGATCCGCTTTCAACGTTTTATCGCTAATCTTTGAGAAACTTTCTTTCTTGGTTCGATAATCTGGGTGTTCGTCGTTTTGTGCGACACCGGTTAGCCCACTAATCAATAGTAAAAAAGCAACAGAGGAAATTTTCAATTCAATAAGTTTGAATGAAATTAGAAAACATCGGTGGATATTAATAGCGGTTCGATTTTTTTTGGAATTCTTTGGGATTGCGTTTGAAAACGCTCATCTGTCAACTGACGCCTGTTGAAATGTAGTAAATTTGCCCTCTTAATTCAGGAACGGCTGATTATGAAGAAATCACTCAACGAGCTCGCGGCAGGGTTAGAAGGCGAATTATACCAGGAT
The DNA here is from genome assembly GCA_014379515.1 of Chitinophagaceae bacterium. Taxonomy (GTDB): domain Bacteria; phylum Bacteroidota; class Bacteroidia; order Chitinophagales; family Chitinophagaceae; genus Endoryza. Next base: position 4,083 of record JACMLR010000292.1, on the reverse strand, counting down.
GAGACGATGCGGCGGCTTTATGCGACCGATGCTTCCGCGTACCGCGAGATGCCCCTGGCGGTTGCAATACCCCGCTCGGTTGATGATTTGAAAAAACTTATTCGATTTGCGGCGACAAATCACACTTCTATTATTCCAAGAACGGCTGGAACCTCACTCGCAGGCCAGGTTGTTGGAAATGGGATCGTTGCTGACGTATCGAAACATTTTACCCGAATCATTGAACTAAATGTCGAAGAGAAATGGGTTCGTGTGGAACCGGGTGTCATTCGCGACGAATTGAATCAATTTCTTCGTCCGCATGGCTTGTTTTTTGGACCGGAAACATCGACTGCCAACCGTGCCATGATTGGTGGAATGGTAGGTAATAATAGTTGCGGATCAAATTCGGTTGTTTACCGAAGCACGCGGGAACACTTGTTGGAAATTAGTGCGATTTTAAGCGATGGAAGCGAAGCGCATTTCAAGGCAATTGATATTGAAGAATTCCATTCAAAATGCGAAGGCGAAACACGAGAAGCGAGTATATACCGATCAATAAGGTCGCAGCTTAGTAATTATGAAACACAGGTTGAGATTCGTGAACAATTCCCGAAAAAATCAGTAGAGCGGCGCAACACCGGCTATGCAGTTGACATACTGATTGACACAGCACCATTCACGGCAGGAGGCCCTGAATTTAATTTTTGTTCACTCATAGCAGGTTCGGAAGGGACACTCGCATTTATTACCGAGATAAAATTGAATGTTGTTCCACTTCCGCCATCGGAAACAGGGTTGTTATGTGTACATTTTGATTCCATCGATGAGTCGTTGCGCGCAAACCTGATCGCGTTGCAATTTAATGTTAGTGCAAGCGAACTTATCGATCACTACATTCTTGAATGCACGAAAAATAATATCGAACAATTAAAAAATCGCTTTTTTGTGAAAGGCGATCCGGGAGCAATCCTGGTTGTTGAATTTTCCCGCAATACACGAGAGGAAGTTATAGCTGCAGCAAGTGCATGCGAATCGGCGATGAAAGCTGCCGGTCTTGGTTATCACTTTCCATTATTATTTGGTGCTGATACCAAAAAAATCTGGACACTTCGAAAGGCTGGTCTTGGGTTGCTAAGCAATTTACCTGGCGATGAGAAAGCCGTTCCGGTCATTGAGGATACGGCAGTGGATGTTGTTGATCTGCCAGCTTACATAAGAGAGTTCAATGAGATTTTGAAACGATATGATCTTTACTCTGTCCACTATGCGCATGCAGGCTCCGGTGAGATTCACTTGCGGCCCATCATCAACCTGAAAACCAAAGAAGGCAATGCATTGTTCCGTTCAATTGCAGAAGAGATTGCAACGCTTGTAAAAAAATATCGCGGTTCGTTGAGTGGGGAGCATGGAGATGGAAGACTGCGGGGAGAGTTTATTCAACAAATGGTGGGTGAAAAGAATTATCGGTTGTTAAAAGAGATTAAACATACATGGGATCCACAGAATATTTTTAACCCGGGTAAGATTGTGGATACGCCATCAATGAATTCAATGCTTCGCTATGAGCCAGGCCAGGTGACACCGGCGTTCAAGACGGTGTTCCGATTTCACAACCAGGATATATTACAACATGCGGAGCAATGTAATGGGAGTGGAGATTGCCGAAAGACTGAAATGAGTGGTGGAACGATGTGCCCATCGTATATGGCTACGCGAAATGAAAAGGACACAACGCGGGCAAGAGCGAACATTCTTCGAGAGTTCCTGACGCACTCCACCAAAGTGAATCGGTTTAATCACGACGAGATTTATGATGTGATGGATCTCTGCCTCAGTTGCAAAGGTTGTAAATCTGAATGTCCAAGTAATGTGGATGTAGCAAAGTTGAAAGCCGAATTTTTGCAACATTATTATGATGAAAATGGCGTTCCTTTTCGCGCGAAATTAATTGCAGGATTTTCCGCCTCATCAAAGTTGGGAAGCATTTGGCCGGGTGCTTACAATTTTTTTGTCAGTAATAAATTTACTGGAGGAATGATAAAGCGTTTCGCAGGGTTTGCGTTGAAACGAACAATGCCAACATTGCATCGCACAACAGTGCAAAAATGGATGAAATCAGGAAGGACAGTGGTTGACTTGAAAACGGAAGCTGCGAAGCGCCGGGTGTATTTGTTTTGCGATGAGTTTACAAATTATAATGATACTGGTATCGGGATCATCGCAATTAAGTTGCTGGAAAAATTGGGCTATGAAGTGGTAATACCGGATCATGTCGAAAGCGGCAGGGCTTCCTTATCGAAAGGATTGTTAAGGGACGCTAAGAAAATTGCGAATAAGAATATTCGAATGTTGTCTCCGGTTATTACGACTACAAATCCATTGTTGGGAATAGAACCTTCAGCGATATTGACGTTCCGGGATGAGTATATTGATCTTGCAGATGATGATCAGCTGGAAAATGCGAAACGGTTGTCAGCGGCTGTTTTTACCATCGAGGAATTTCTTGCAAACGAAATGCTTGCGGGGAAACTTGTGCCGGAACAATTTACTGTTGAGGTAAAGAATATTAAACTCCACGGGCATTGCCAGCAAAAGGCGTTATCGAATGTTGCTGCAACGGCGCAACTGTTATCATTACCTGCGAACTATAAAGTTGAAACAATTCCATCGGGGTGTTGCGGTATGGCAGGAAGTTTTGGATATGAGAAAGAACATTATGAACTGTCAATGCGTATTGGTGAGCTTGTGTTATTTCCGGCTGTTCGTTCGGCGGACAGTGCAGTTATCGCAGCTCCGGGGACAAGTTGTCGTCACCAGATAAAAGATGGAACGGGTGTTATCGCTAAGCACCCGATTGAGTTGATATATGAAGCGTTGTTATAAGTTTATTGACGCGCGACGGAAGTTAAGTCTCCCCAGTAAGAAATTGCCTGGCGACTGTTGCTTATAACGGTCACGGTTGTTTGTCCGTTTTCAGAAACCTGCAAAGTTAGCTGCCTGATTTCCTTAACGTCTTTTGGTTTGATCAGGATATTCCAACCATCTTTCTTTGCATTGGTCACGGTGACAGATGACTGGGCGGAAGTGAAATTGATTCCGCCATCACCCTGACCGATCGGGGCGTTATATGCGCGTCCGAAATACGGCAGATCGGCTACAACGGAATCGCCGGCTACCCGGAGCTTGTAACCAAAGGTCAGCTGACGAGTTATCCCAGCAGTTGGTAACATCGTACGTGCATTGAATGTAAATTGACGTGATTCAATTATTGACTTGATTGATTTGCTGGCAGACTCGTCATTTCCGGTTTGGGCGGAGGTTGAAGAGGCAAGAAGTACGAGTAGCACGATAAACAAATTTCTATATTTCATGAGAAGTGATGTTGGGATTTTAAGTGCAAAAGGCTTTCCAAAAGGGTGGGAGTGGTGAGAAATAGTTCTTAAATTTTTGAGAGTGCGAGTTGTAAGCCTGAAAGGGAGTTGGAAGAAATGGAACGCGTAGAGATGCGAGTGCGGTTGTCGGTGAATCACCAAGGGGGTAGCAATCAAGCAACGATCGAGATTTGGGTGAAACGCATTAGACAGGGTATTAAGGAGCAAAAATAATGCTGGACGGTTTTATCCGTTATAATGGGCGCGCCATCTTCTGATCAAACTATAATTTTTGTTGGGTTGGATAAGCTCTCTCTTCGTCATGCATTTTTTGCAAACACAAATTATCATTCACCGCACTGGTATCCACTGCTCCTGGAATTACACGTTTTGGAATAGCATCATTTAGGATTGAATCGATCTCGAGCATCCTCGCCTGGCGTTCAATTGGTATTCATCAATCTGCTAGAATTCCGACATTTCCTGGCTTGGAAAATTGAAGTGTAAATATCAGTGCTTGTGAAAGAGAAACAATGAGAAGAAAACTGAATCGACTGGGGAAAACAACTACTTTTATGAAACTGTAAATGAATAGCAGGATTACCAAAAACATGTAAACTTATTTTAGGACGAGACATCCTTTACCTGCTCAACGATCAATTCCTCCTCTGTACGCCATTCCTGGGCTTGCCAGAAGAACTGATAGAATGCCTGACGCGTGACACCAAGT
>JACMLR010000291.1 GCA_014379515.1 Chitinophagaceae bacterium | reverse complement strand
TGCTCAATTGATTCAACCGTTTGGTCCGCTGCCAACGAAACAGCAAATGAACTGGCATGAAATGGAGTTCTACCTTTTCATGCATTTTGGGCCAAATACTTTTAGTGGCCTTGAGTGGGGACACGGAACAGAAGACCCAAATAGTTTCAATCCAACTCAACTTGATTGCCGGCAATGGGCGCGTATTGCCCGAGATGCCGGAGCGAAGGGTATTATAATCACTGCTAAACATCACGATGGTTTTTCGTTATGGCCAAGTAAATTTTCAAAACACACTGTTCGGGAAAGTAAATGGCGCAATGGCAAAGGCGATGTACTCAAAGAACTTTCAGCTGCATGCAAAGAATTTGGGTTGAAGTTTGGTATTTATATTTCTCCATGGGATCGCAATCATCCTAAGTACGGAACTCCGGCGTACAATACCGTTTATGTGAAAACCATGCGAGAAGCTGTAAAAAAGTACGGACCAATATTCGAGATGTGGTGGGATGGAGCGAACGGTGAAGGACCAAATGGAAAGAAACAGGTTTACACCTTTCCACGATTCGAAAAGACGATACGAAAGATTGCCCCGGATGCTGTTGTCTTCAGTGACATCGGACCAGATGTTCGTTGGGTCGGCAATGAGCGCGGCATTGCAGGTGAAACGAATTGGAATTTGCTTGATACTGCTGGCTTTCAACGCGGGCTTGGAGCACCGCATGTAGACACCTTGAATATGGGGAATGCAAATGGAAAAAACTGGATACCGGCAGAGTGTGATGTTTCTATTAGACCGGGTTGGTTTTATCACAAAAAAGAAGATAGTGCTGTAAAGTCGGGCAAAGAGCTGATGAGTCTATATCTAAAATCAGTGGGTCGCGGTGCAAATTTTTTACTAAACGTTCCACCGGATACAAGGGGCTTGATTCACGAGAACGATTCGGCGTCATTAATGGCTTTCAAACTACTACGAGACGGATTCCAAAAAGTCAATTTTGCATTACGAAGTAAGGTAACGGTCTCGGCAGAACGAGCAGGTTATTTAAAAGAATCGTTAGTTGACGGCACGCGCATTTCGTATTGGGCGCCGCCGGATAGCAGTACTTCCTGTTGGATTGAAATTGAAATGACCTCCGCGCAAACCTTCAACACAATTGTACTTGAAGAGTACGTTGAATTGGGACAGCGTGTCGCAGCATTTGAAATCCACGTTGAACTAGACGGAAAATTCGTACCAGTTGCGAACGGAACAACTATTGGCAAAAAAAGAATCATTCAATTCCAACCACAAAAATCATCTCGAATAAAAATTGAAATCAAAGAGTCGAAGGCGGCAGCGGTTATTAGTGAGATCTCGGTATTTTTAGCTGGATAGAGAATACAGAATACAGAATAAAGAATAAAGAATAAAGAATGGGTTTCTCCCACTTTCATGTCACAGGCTTAAGTTATTTATGCAAGTTGATTGAAGAAGTAACTTTTTGACAGAGGTCGCTTGTATTCATTCTATATTCTTTATTCTGTATTCTTTATTCTAATCCAACTACCTGCCCTTGAAATCAGGCTTCCGCTTTTCCAAAAACGCCCTCGTTCCTTCCTTCATATCTTCCGTTGCGAATGATTCACCAAAGAGCGTTATCTCCACAACAAAGCCATCCCTTTTTTCATCATAAACTGTATTGGCAGCGGTAATGCAATGGCCCACAGCAAGTGGAGCTTTTGTATTAACTAATTCCAGAATAGAAATTGCTTTTGATAATACCTCGCCTGCAGGAACTACGTGATTGACCAGGCCAAATTGCAGGGCGGTTGGGGCATCAATCATGTTTCCAGTAATAAGAAATTCAATTGTGCGTCCCTTACCGATGTATTGAGTGAGGCGTTGCGTACCCCCATAACCGGGGATAATCCCGAGGTTTACTTCTGGTTGTCCAAATTTTGCATTGTCGGTTGCAATTCGAAAATGACAAGCCATTGCAAGTTCGCATCCCCCGCCTAAAGCAAAACCATTTACTGCTGCCACAACTGGCTTTGTTGAATTCTCGATGCGAAAAAAAGTGTCCTGCCCGCGTTGAGCAAGAGCCATCGCCTGTTCTTTATTTAGATCTGCAAATTCACTAATGTCGGCGCCGGCAACAAATGCCTTATTTCCTGCGCCGGTGATGATCGCAGATTTAATGTCGTTATTGCTGGCTATTTCATCCAGTACCAGGTTCAATTCCTGGAAAACCATTTTGTTTAGTGCGTTTAACTTGTCGGGACGGTTAATCGTAACTGTGAGGATGTTTTTTTCAAGCTGAGTCAATAAAGTTTCATACATAGTACTTCATTTAGTCTTCAAAAATAGCAATAAAAAAAACTGCACCTGGGTGCAGTTTGCCAAACCGTCTGATAAACCAATACTAGGGTCAGATAAATATCGCTAGCAGTAAAACCGCAATTGCGAGAACTAATAACATGATCAGGTCGGTCATGTTCTCTTTTCGTATTTTAAATCGCTTTTGCGGTTTCATAATTTTTGTGTTGATTGTCACGGAATATCAATCATCCGGATCTTTACCTTGTTTACAATCCTGCCATTGCCATATTTATCCCAAAAGGTTGCGACGACATCGTATTTCTCTTCCCATTCCATTGGCTCGCCCGTATTGACTGTGCATTTAAGAAGGCTAACGTCCTTTTTTAGAAACACATCTTTACCCTTAAAAAGATCCGGTGCGTCCAGTATCTTTTTACCTTTTTTATCCGTGATAACGAGTGAGCATCCAACAGACACCTTCCCGTTTCTTTCTTTTAATCCTTTCACGTTTTTATTGATAAGTAAGAAGCTTTCTCCAATGGGGATATCGGTATGATTTAATTCTTCATCGTTCATTACAAGCAGTACTTTACCGGGCTCGATATGACTGTATGTCGCCGTCAACCCCGTGGTAAAGTCTTTCTTTACTCCTTTAACTGTTTGGCCATTACATGCATACAGTAATGCCGTACAAAACAACAACACGAGTGTTGCCCAACGGACCGGCTTGAAAAAATTGAACTTTCTTTTTGTGCGGGTGAGTTTGTCCGTCCACTCGATACCAACTAGAAGCAAACTGATTCCCAGTCCAAGTAAAATTGCGACACTGGCAGTTTTAATCAGGATCGTCAACTCTTCAAGAAACGAGTTGCTGATTTCGTAAAATACAATTCGAATAAGGGCATAGACAACTGCTGCGACGAGCAAGCAAGCAGTCATTGAAAATTTGAAAATGGCAATCATCCGTAGCCTGGAGATTCCGGAGATTGCAAAAAGCCGTTGCATAATAAAGGGGGTTTAAAGGTTGAATGGTTATAGAGCGCAAAGATGGGTTTCGAAAGGTGCGGGGATATGAATTACCTAGTGAGTTGCAGGTATCACTTGACGAACGGTCAACCGTTGCGGAGAGATTGCCAATTACTCTCCGATAATAACGATATCCCAGGTCGTGTTTACTATTGCAGCCGAGTTTCCTATATTGGTTATTTTGAAACGACAACGATTGTTAACTACATCTACATCAAATGGAACGATCAAAAGCTTATCCCAATTCCCGACACCATCCGTTCCATGGCAGTTTCCTACAGTTACGATTGCCGATGTAAAGCCCTCTCCGAAGGGAAAAAATGCGGTGGTAACCGTAACTCCGGGCTGTATACCCGCGACTATGATTCCAAGCTGCGAACGCTTTATTTTAGGTGGGCGGAAGTGGCGCTTCTGACCATCCCTTCGCCACTGATGGTTATGTTTCCTGTTACCGTCAAATCGTCGACGACTGACATACTGTTGACCTTTGCATCTCCATTCACTTCAAGCTTTGCAGTCGGCAAACTTACCCCGATCCCCAATCGACCAGTCGTGGTCAATGTCATGACTGCATTACCATTGCCTACCGCAAACTTCATTGGACTGGGTGAGTGCGTTTGTATGTATGCGCCGGACTCATTTGTAAAAAACCCAATCTCGTGAAGACCGGAAGTAGACTGTTGCGATATGCCAATTCCGTTTGTATTCACAGTGAGTTTGTAGGGCGGGGTCGTCGTTCCGATTCCCACGTTTTGAGCATGAATGCTAAAAGAATAGAGTGATAAAATGGGCAACAAAAGAAATTTCATAATAAGTATAATTAACGGTAAAAATTAAGCGGCAGTGGATTGTGAATAATAAGTGTTTCGCAATGTTTGCATAACCTCGCGTTTCTTACGTCGTGAAATTTCTGCTTTTGAGCTGTCAAGCATCGTTATGGAACCAGAAGAATCGATATACAGTATGTGCTGGCGATTGACGAGATGTGAACGATGGGTACGTACAAAGCCCGCACCAGATAGGATCTCATCATACTCTCCAAGAACCCTGGAGACAAGCAACGGTTTTCTGTTTGTAAAAAACACATAGGTGTAATTGCTTCTTGCTTCAAGTCGAACAATCTCCTGTGGTTTAAAAAAGAAAGTACCTTCCAGCGTGGCAAAGCTTATCCGCACAAATTCACTTGTTGGGTTATTGATCGAATTAACATTGTTTGGGTTTGTTTGAAAGTTCGTGTTCATCAGTTAAGTTTTGTTTTGATTGCGACGTAAAATTGCTGTCGCGATGTCCACGATAAAAATTAATGTCGATGGTTCGTAGCAGATTTGAAATGAACTGTAGGAAATCGTGAATGAAAGCAGTTGATACAAAAAAATCGATACCCAACTTTTGGGGAGGATTCATTTGATCCGTGCTGTACAGTTAATTTCTCAAGTAAGCGAGTTAAAATTTTTCTGCTCTGTCCTTACGGTTCGATTGCGTTTTTACACACTTCGATTGGTAAACTGGCCCTTTGACAGGTGATATTTTGAAAAGCTTCAGGTGTTCGATAATTTGTAGCTCTTAAACAGGTTATATTTTGCGCAAGGTTCTGATTTTTATATTTATTCTTAGTGCTCATTGTACATTCTCACAGCACACGGCTAATAATTTTCGTCATCTCTCCCCAAATGAAGGTTTGAGTAATGAGGCTGTTCGGGGAATTGGGATGGACCAGTATGGATTCATTTGGATGGGTACCAATTTTGGCCTGAACCGCTTCGATGGCATTAACATCCGTACATGGACGAATGACCCTTCAGATAGTACAAGTTTAGCAAGCAATTTCGTACGATCGATGCACGGTGATCGCTCAGGCCGGATCTGGATCGGGGGTGATCCTGGCTTCTGTCAATATAATTATGCTGCCAATAATTTTATCAGGTATCAGAATGTGCGTTTCAATATGATTGATATCGACCAGGATCTTGCCGGCAATATATGGATTGCCACCAACCGGGGATTAAAATTGGTAGATACTATTAAGCGGTCCCTGGTCGACATGACCTACCCAGCTGATACATTAATAAACCGATTATTTGGAAAGAGCTCCCGCGATGTTCATTGCGACGCAAATGGAAAAGTATACGTTGCCACGGATGAAGGAATTATCCAGTACGATCCTCAAACAAAAAATGCGATTCATATTGGGATGAGTACACATGGGCATTTACTGCCTAACGAAGATATTTCTGCGGTCACCACAGATCCGGCTGGCAATATCTGGGTTGTCACCCAGGCAACCGGCGAAGTGTTAGTTCGAATTAGTAATGATTTCAAGACTGCAAAACGATTTGAATACTTGCGTCGACCTGGTAATGCGTCTACGCCAAACTCGATTATAAAATTATATACTGACCGAAAGGGCCGGATGTGGATCGCATCTTCCTATTGGGGCCTCACTCGTTTCGATAACGTAACCCAAAAGTTTGTACGTCATATCAATGATCCGATGTTGCCTCACAGTATCAGCAGCGCTCACATCACCACGATCTTGCTGGATAAACACGGAATTCTTTGGGCAGGCTCCGAGGGCTTCGGGGTAAATTATTTCAATCCGGATCATGATATCTTCCATGTCATTCAGCGCAATCCGTATCTCGATAAAAAGATCGCTGACGAATGGACCCGCGCGTTCATGGAAGATGAAAAGCAGAACCTTTGGATCGCTACTGCTAAAGGGATTTCGGTGATCGATAAAACAGAGAACATTGTTTTGGATTTTCTCAATAGCGATTCAGCTAAACCTGAGTTAGCAGCTTTGTCAGTTCGATCAATAATGAGGGATACCGATGGTTCGGTCTGGATCGGAACGGCAGCTGGACTTAACCGTTACTATCCGGCTACCGGCAAAATGGACTCCTACACAGAAAGAGATGGGATCGCCCCCGCGTTTACATGGTTTATAGAAAAAACGAAAGATGGCCGCGTGCTTGTTGGTACAAATCGTGGATTGTACGAATATCGTCCAGCCGCTGATACATTTTATTTTTACGCAAACCACCCGGCCTTCAAGGATTTCAAAGTCGGTCTACGTTGCTTCAAAGAAGATTCAAAAGGGCGCTGGTGGATCGGTTCATTTAATTCCGGCATCATGGTATTTGATCCGGTAACACAAACAGCTCTACGGGTAATATCACGTACTGGTGATTCAACCGGTTTAAGTAGCAACTTTACACATGCTATTATCGAAGACGACGCGGGAGTAATGTGGATTTCGACGCGGTATCAATTGAATGCTTATAATTTTGAAACTAAAAAAGCGGAGTATTTCTCTACCGCAGACGGACTTCCTAATAACTGGATAGCATCAATTGTTTTTGATTCCGTTGGCCGACTTTGGATTGGAACAGGTAAAGGTCTTTCCGTCATGAGTAAGGATCGTAAAATCATCAAAACTTTTGGCTTGCAAGACGGGCTGGTTACAACTCAATTTACTGATCAGCCCGGATTTAAAAGAAAGGATGGAAATTTTGTTTTTCCAACAACTAAAGGATTGCTGGTTATAAATCCAGGCGCATTCAACTGGAAGGATGAATTACCTGATCCCTTCGTCGTTTCAATGAAATTATCTGGCAAGGAATGGAAAAGTGACTTAAATCTTGAAGAGTTAGCTACCGTATCGCTCGGAGCAAACGATAACTTCTTTTCAATCGAGCTGATGGGTGTCCAGTTTTATAACCCATCTCAAGTATGGTATGCATATAAACTGGAAGGCTTTAATAGTGATTGGGTTTATACCCAGGAGAGAACAGTAAACTTTACAAACGTGCCCGGTGGTAAGTATACTTTTCGATACAAGGCATCTCTTAATTCCAAAGATTGGGATGTAAAAGAAAAGACACTTGTTGTCGAGATCGACACAGAATACTACAAAACCTGGTGGTTCCGAGTATTGATTGGATTTCTTTTAGCCGGGACGCTATTTGCCATTTATAGATATCGCATTCATCAGAAAGAAAAAATGCTGGAACTCGAAACGAAGGCACAGGCACTAGAGAAGGAAAAGGTACTGGTTATGTACGAAAGCTTGAAGCAACAATTAAACCCACACTTTTTATTTAATAGTCTTACATCACTGTCAGGGCTTATTTCAACGGATCAAAAAATGGCAGGTAATTTTTTAGATCAGATGTCTAAAATGTATCGCTATATACTTACAAATCGCGACAGCGAAACCGTTCGCTTGCGAGACGAATTGCAGTTTGTTCAGCTTTATATAAACATGCAGAAAACAAGGTTTAGTAAAGGACTGGAGGTTATAATCAAAACAGATCCCTCGAAAGGCGACAATAAGATTGCACCCGTGACGATTCAAAACCTGGTAGAGAATGCGATCAAGCATAATGTTATTGATTCCGAATCCCCACTTGTCATCGAGATCTTCACTGAGCAGAATTACCTTGTTGTGATGAATAATCTTCAAAGAAAAAATATGGTAGAAACCTCGAACCGGCAAGGATTGACGAATCTAAAATCGCTTTATAAATATCTATCGAGATCACCGCTGGTTATAGAAGAGACGGCGAAACATTTCCTTATTAAAATTCCCCTTTTGCCTTCCTAAATGTTTAAGATATGAAAGCTATAATTATTGAAGACGAAGAAATCATTGCGAAAGTTCTTCAGAATAAAATTAAAAATGCAGATGAAGGCATCGACATCATTGACGTGTTGCCAAGTTTGAAAGTCGCCCGGAAATGGTTTTTGAATAATGCTGAACCGGATCTCATTTTTATGGACATTCAACTATCCGACGGTGTTAGTTTCGAGCTATTCGAACAATTTCAACTGACATGCCCGATTATTTTTACTACTGCTTATGATGAGTATGCGATCCGGGCATTTAAAGTAAACGGAATCGATTACCTTCTGAAACCGGTGGACGATAACGATCTTAAACGTGCAATTACAAAAGCCCGCGCCTGGAATAAAAGTTCTTCGAGCCTCGAAGGTCTTGCAGAACTCGTAAAAAGTTTTACTGGCAACTCTGCGGCAAGCAAGTTCAAAGAAAAGTTCCTGGCGAGCATGCGTAATCAATGGATGCCTGTTAACACAAAAGATATTGCATGTTTTTCTAAAGAGTCACTTAACTACATATACCTTTTCAGTGGCGACAAGCACATGGTTGATTTCAACACGCTTGACGAAGTGGAAGAATTACTCGATCCGAAACAGTTTTATCGCGCAAACAGGCAATACATTATTAATGTCGATGCAGTTGCGACCGTTCGCCCGTCTGAAAATGCAAAACTAATTGTCAGGTTAAAGGAACCGAATCACAAGTTTGAAATTGACATGAGTCGGGAGAAAGCACCAGTTTTTAAAAAATGGCTAGACAGGTGATGAATTTTTTTGATAGAGATTTTTAAATTTTAGATAGCACTAGTGATGAATGATAAGCAAGTCAGTTTAATCAAAAATAGTTGGAAAACATTCCGGACGATGGATCCTCAAATTGTGGGAGACTTGTTCTACAGCAAACTATTTGTAGACCATCCCGAATTAAGACGGATGTTTCCTGCAGATGTGAAGCAACAACATAGCAAGTTTGTTGACATGCTCTCATTTATTGTGAGCCGCCTCGACGAATTTGAGGAGTTGACAGCAGACATCGCTGCAATGGCTAAACGACATGTAGGTTATGGGGTTAAAACACAGCACTATCCACTTGTGGGTAAAGCACTTTTTTGGACGCTTAAACAAGGGTTTGGTAAAAGCTGGACACCAGAATTGGAGGAAGCCTGGGTCACCTGTTACGCGTCTATTTCAGCAACGATGATCAAGGCGAGTGCATAACGGATCGGTTAGAAATCGCGGTGCTTCGCTGTCCAATCGCGTATGTAAGTTGAAATTTCTGTGGTCGCTGTACCGGGTGCAAATAATTTTCCAACGCCAAGGTCATTCAATGTTTTCATGTCATCTTCCGGAATAATTCCACCACCGGTTAACAATACATCATTCATCCCTTTCTCTTTCATTAATTGGATCACCTTGGGGAAGACTGTCATATGCGCACCGGAAAGAATGCTAATTCCTATTGCGTCAACGTCTTCCTGCAATGCAGCGTTCACAACCATTTCTGCCGTCTGGCGAAGACCGGTATAAATCACTTCCATACCAGCATCCCGTAAGGCTGTAGCAATTACTTTCGCACCGCGATCGTGACCGTCAAGTCCAACTTTAGCAACAAGTACTCGTAGTGGCCTGGTTTTCTTTTCCATAATGAATTTGTTACATCGTGTTAGTTCTGCGAGAGTAAATCGAGAGAACGATTGATTCGTGCGCAAGTTGCATCGATCCCAATCAATGATGCGATATCAAATACGGGAGGACCAAATTTTCCGCCAACGAGCATAATTCGCAACGGTAGTTGTAGTTCACCGGGTTTGATATTTTTTTCCGCGGCCAGTAATTTAAAAATACTTTCAGCATCGGCGGAAGTTAGACTCGTAAGCGATTTCAACCTCTTACAATACTCAAGAAAAAATATTTTCTTATCCTCGGTCCACTTCGGTTTGATCGGACTTAGATCGACAGTGGCCGGGTCGCGAAAGAAAAAGGCTGATTGCTCAAAAAAATCGGTGAGCAGTGTACAACGTTCTTTAACTAGATCAATCACCTTGATCAGGATTTGCTCATCAGCCTCAATTCCATTTTCGTTCAGTTGTGCATTGACGTGAGATAGCAGAGCCTGGCCACTTGATTTTTTTATCCATTCGTGATTGAACCATTTCGCTTTTTCATAATCAAATTTAGCACCACCATTATGAACGCGATCAATCGAAAACTTAGCAATCAATTCCTCTTTTGTAAATACTTCCTGTTCGGTGCCGTCATTCCAACCGAGTAGTGCAAGAAGATTAATAAATGCCTCGGGAAGAAATCCCATGTCATGGAAACCTTTTACAAGTTCTCCTGTTTTGGGATCGGTCCAATTCATTGCGAAAACAGGAAAACCGTATTTCGCACCATCGCGCTTACTAAGTTTTCCGTTCGGTCCGAGTATCAGTGGAAGGTGCGCCCATTGAGGCATTGCCTCTAATCCAAATAAATGCTTCCACAATTCAATATGAACGGGTGCAGAAGGCAGCCATTCTTCTCCACGAAAGGCATGGGTGATTTGCATTAGATAATCATCCACAACAACGGCCAAATGATATGTCGGCATACCATCTGCTTTCAGTAAAACTTTATCATCCACAACGGAGGTTTCAAATGTTACCTCACCCCTAACCATATCAATGAAACTTATCTTTTCGCCGGGAAACATTTTGATTCGAATGACATGTGGTGTATTTGCTTCGAGCAAGCTTTGCACTTCGGCAGGTGGAAGAACCAGCGAATTCTTCATGTTGTTACGAACCGTATGATCATACTGTGGCGAAGGATTCGTGTCGGTTTTAAATTCCGACCTCATCTTATCAAGATCATCAGGGGTATCGAAAGCGTAATATGCATGGCCTGTGCTAACGAGTCGTTCCGCATATTCACGATACATTGGCTTACGTTCGCTTTGCCGATATGGTCCAAATTTGCCGGGTTTCCCTGGGCTTTCATCTGGTTCGAGACCGCACCATCGCAGGCAATTGAAAATGTAGTCTTCTGCACCGTCAACATAGCGGCTTTGATCAGTATCTTCAATCCGTAACACGAAATCGCCCCCCTGTTGTTTAGCAAAGAGGTAATTGTACAAAACGGTGCGCATCCCGCCAAGATGCAGCCCACCTGTAGGACTCGGTGCAAATCGGACTCTAACTCGTTTACTCATAGGCTGCAAAGATATAGTCCTCAGCCGATCACGCTCGATTAACCTGAAAAAATCCAATTGGATTAAAGCACCGATGACGAAGCACCTCAGTGAAAAACAGGCACTATTTCAAGCGGTTTCGCGTTTAATTGAAAGCATGAAATTGATTTTTCTTCTGGTCACATTTTTTGGAACGTTCGCAGCTAATGCTCAGCTAACGTATGAAACTGTGACTGTTGATTATGATAGTGCTATCACTTATAAAAATCTAAAGATAATCCCTATCAAACGCCAGCCGGGAAAAGGAAGCCCGGCAAAGCCAATGATGACACTGAACAAAGCACTGAGCCAGGGACTGGTGACGATTACAGAACGGGGCACAGCATCAACGGAGAACGTCCACTGGTTACGAATAAACAATCATTCCGATGTACCACTGTTTGTCGCTTCAGGCGAAATAGTATTGGGAGGAAGACAGGATCGAATGGTAACGCGCGATACAGTGCTCAATCCAACTGGGGGCGATCA
>JACMLR010000290.1 GCA_014379515.1 Chitinophagaceae bacterium | reverse complement strand
TGTAGCGGTAAAAATATAAGAATATGGAATATGGAATGTAGAATAAAGAATTCCAGGTTCAGAATTCGACTATGGGTGGCGCGAATAATCGTAACAGCGTAAAATTTAGTGTATGTCTAGAATTGGGCCGGATGGTTAAAGAGACATTCACTACTAACGATTGTTAGTTGAATGAAATTCAAGAAATAGCGGATTTGTCTAGATTTTCTTCAGCAATCGCGTCGAGATGACCTTTGTCTTAGATTTTATTTAAAATTACCTTCGATGCCTCATCAAAAATTGCTTGCCTATATGTCGCTGCAACTATTAACCCACCCAAAAGAACAACTCGCTGCTCTCGGACTTCAACAACCTAATATGCATTACCAATTATCGTCGGATGAATTGGTTCAGGATACGCTTCGTCGCGGTGAAGGTGTACTCAACGATACCGGTGCGCTTGTTATAAACACCGGTGAGTTTACTGGCAGAAGTCCAAAAGACAAATTCACGATCAAAGATGAATCTACCACACACAACGTAAACTGGAATGAATTCAACATCCCCATGGATGAACAATACTTCCATGTTATTCGTGAAAAGATCGTCTCTTACTTAAATGAGCGCAACGAACTGTGGGTACGAGACTGCTACGCATGCGCCGATCCAACATACCGGATCAATATTCGTATCGTGAACGAGACACCGTGGATTAACCTGTTTGCATACAATATGTTTCTTCGTCCCACCGAAACGGAACTGGAGAATTTCAAATCAGAGTGGTTGATTCTTTCGGCCCCTGGATTAATGCTTGATCCGAAAGAATGCGGCACCCGCCAGCACAATGCCTCCGTGATTTCTTTCAAGCACAAAACAATTCTGATTGCAGGAAGCGGTTATACGGGCGAAACCAAAAAAGGAATATTCTCTGTTCTCAATTATATTCTTCCGTTGCAACATAATGTACTGAGCATGCATTGCTCGGCGAACGTTGGTGCGCAAAATGACACGGCTTTGTTTTTTGGTTTGAGTGGAACGGGTAAAACAACATTGAGTGCAGATCCTAATCGTCGACTTATCGGAGATGACGAACACGGCTGGAGCAATACCGGCATCTTCAATTTCGAGGGTGGATGCTATGCGAAATGTATTGATCTCAACGAAGAAAAAGAACCGGACATCTTCAATGCTGTTAAGCCTGGTGCATTGGTTGAAAACACCATCATTTGTCACAAAACGGGCAAAATCGATTTTGCCGCAAAAACGATCACAGAAAATACGAGAGTCTCTTATCCACTTCAATTTATCCGCAATGCGAAAACGCCTGCTACGGGCGAAATTCCATCGAACATATTTTTCCTGACATGCGACGCGTATGGCGTGCTGCCTCCGATTTCAAAACTTACCGATTCTCAAGCGATGTACCAGTTCATTTCCGGCTATACTGCCAAGATTGCTGGTACAGAGGCAGGAATCACTGAACCCAAAGCCACTTTCAGTGCGTGCTTCGGCGCCCCTTTCCTACCGCTGCATCCGGGCAAATATGCTTCGATGTTGGGAGAACGGATGCGGAAACACGAAGTGAAGGTTTGGTTGATCAATACCGGTTGGAGCGGGGGTGGATATGGCGTTGGAAGCAGGATGAAATTGTCGTATACCCGAGCGATGATCACAGCTGCATTGGAAGGCAAACTTGATAATGCGGAATTTATCACTCACCCGGTTTTGGGTTTTGAAATGCCGGTCGCCTGCCCCGGTGTACCGGACAATATTCTCAATCCAAAAAACACCTGGGAAGATCCAGAAGCGTATGACCGGGCAACGTTGAAGCTTGCAACTTTATTTACTGCCAATTTTGAAAAATACGCGGCTGGTGTACCTGAAGAGGTCACTTCCGCTGGTCCGAAGATCTAATTGTTTTTGTTTTTAGTGTAATATCTCAGCATTGCTTGCTTGTCGGGCCGCTCACTTTGGTGGGCGGCTTTTTTATTTAGCAAATTCTTTGAACTTTGCGACCAATCTTTGTATACACTTTTCGCGTCTCTTAATTATGGTCAAATACTTTTTTCTCACATTACTTTTCTTTCCATTACAGCAAGCACAGGAAGCTCATTTAATCGACTGGAAAGGCGATCGAAAATTAACCTGGAAGGACTTTCAGGGGGAGCCTGTATTGAAAACGGATAATGCCGCACTCACAAGCAGCAATATTAATTTCCAGTTCGGCTATGGTTCGTCGGGCTTTCGGTATTCGATCACCTGTCGTTTTGATAAATCAAGATCGTGGGTGCGCGTAAAAAATGATCATATTCTTGCACACGAGCAGGCACATTTCGACATCGCAGAATTGCATGCAAGAAAGTTGAAGAAAGCATTGAGTAGTTATAAATACAACGAACGAACGGTAAGCAATGATATTAATCGCATTTACGAAGCGATCATGAAAGGGCATCACCAGATGCAAACAGATTATGACCAGCAAACCGACCACTCCCGCAATTTTGAGAAACAATCTGAGTGGGAAATAAAAGTTGCTGAACAATTGCTTGCCTTGCAATCTTTCGCGAACTACAAGTAAACTTCGGCTTATTCGCTTACGATAAAAGTGACCGTCTCCTTTCTATAACTTTTAACTGATCTGCCGCATTGCGATGCAGGCGTCCATTCACCGGTGTAGTTTTTAAGAATTCGAATGGCGCGTTGCCCCAATCCATAGCCAGGATCACTCTTTATTTCAACCTGACCGATATAACCGTGGATGTCGATAACATACTGAAGATTGACGCGGTAAGTACCGGGCGTAATATCCCTCGCTTCCGATGCTGGTATTACAGAATGTTTTGCCAGGTACGCTGCAAATTTGGCTTTATTCGGCCCGCCTTCCATTTCAACCTTTGTAAATATGTTATCCTCACCAGATGACCTGGTCTCGACAATCGGCTTTTTGTCCTGTGCAGTAAGGATCGCCGGGAATAATAGACAAATAAGGAGGGAAAGTCTAAAATACATAAACTGTGTATTGGTCTTTTTATAAGACGCAAAAAAGCCAATGATTCCACACTTTTTGTGAACCGGTTTTAAAACAGGCCGTATAATTGGGAGTCGACTTTACGAATGATCTCACCAAGGTGCTCTTCGTTTTCGGCAAACTTGTTTTTATCGACATCTATCACTAATAACGGTCCTTCTTTATAACTCTCAATCCATTTGTTATAAAAATCATTCAGTCGTTTTAGATAATCAAGCCGAATATTTTCTTCGTATTCACGACCACGTTTTTGTATTTGGGCTACCAGTGTAGGTACTGATGCTTTTAGATAAATGAGAAGATCAGGTGGTTGAACCATCGACTTAAGCGTTTCGAAAAATTTGAAATAATTATCGAAATCTCTTTTACCCATCAATCCCATTTCGTGCAGGTTCGGTGCAAAGATGTGTGCATCTTCGTAGATCGTTCTATCCTGAACAACGGTTTCGGTTCCACGATGAATATCGAGCAGTTGATTTAATCGGCTGTTAAGAAAGAAGATTTGCAAATTGAAACTCCAACGAGGCATATCCTCATAAAAATCGAAGAGATATGGATTATGATCCACGTCTTCAAACTGTGGGATCCAACGATAATGTTTACTCAGCATTTCGGTTAATGTCGTTTTACCTGCGCCGATGTTACCGGCGACCGCAATGTGTTTTGGTTTTTTACTCTTCGCCATGTGTTCAATTATCTAAATGAATGCTGAATAAAACAGTAAATCAAGATAGCCAATTTTACTTTCCTACCTACTGATTTCGTTGTTTTCTTAATAATAGTTCAAGCCCATCAACTGACGTACGGAAGCCATCGTGCCATTAGCACTTGCATTTGCTTTTGCTGCACCTTTCTCCATCACTTCTTTAAGATATACATCATCATGCCGAATCGATTCTGCTTTTTCCCGGATAGGTGCTATAAATCTTACCATATCCTCTGCTAGTTGTTTCTTAAGATCACCGTACCGGACTTGCGCGTTGTCATAGTCCGATTCAAACTTCTGAATCACTTCTGCAGTTGAAACCAATTGCATCAATGAAAAAATGTTTTCGATATAGTCGGGCTTTGGTGTATTCGGTTCGGTAGGTCCGCTATCAGTCTTCGCCTTCATCACTTTTTTACGGATGAGCTCATCACTATCGGAAAGGTATAGTGTTGCCAATTGATTTTCGCTCTTGCTCATTTTACCCGCACCATCGAGGCTCGGTACTTTCACGAGGTCATCTCCAAAATTAAAAGCGACTGGCTCGGGAAATATTTCTCCGTAGCGATGATTGAATCGTTTTGCAAAATTGCGACTCATCTCCAAATGTTGTTCCTGGTCTTTTCCAACTGGAACAAACGAAGCGCGGTGAAGTAAAATATCCGCAGCCTGTAACACCGGGTAAGTTAGTAACCCTGCATTGATATTATCAGGCTGAAGCCGTGCCTTATCTTTAAACGTTGTGGTTTTTTCCAGCTCCCCTTTGTAAGCAAGCATATTCAAAAACAAATACAGTTCTGCGGTTTCACGAACGTGCGATTGGCAGTACAATGCAACTTTATCCGGATCGAGCCCACAGGCGATATTTTCAGCTAAAACCCGTCGGACATTATCCTGCAGTTCTTTTGTGTCTGGGTGGGTGGTAAGCGAATGCAAGTCAGCAACCATGAAGAAACAATCGTATTCTTCCTGCATGCGGACGTAGTTGCGAACAGCGCCAAAATAATTGCCAAGATGCAAATATCCAGTTGGCCGGATGCCGCTCATGACGATCTCTTTTTTCCTTCCCATATTCAATTACCGGCAATCTGTTTTAACACCGGGGCGGCGAAGATAAGTGAGTTTCAGGTTTCCAGCCGGGCCTTTGAGCGGTTAACAACCGCCCTTTTATCAGCATTTTCACCCTGCCATAAACATTAGAAGGATTATCCATTGAGTAAATTTTATATTTGAACGATGGAAGTCAACGATCAATTGGTGAACAACCTGGCGAATTTGTCGCGACTCAAGTTCAACGAGCAGGAAAAAGAAATTATTAAGAAAGATTTGCAACGAATGATTGAATTTGTCGACAAACTGAAGGAACTTGACACCACGGGCGTTGAGCCGCTGCTGCACATGAGTGATTCGATGAATATGCTGCGTGCTGATGAAGTAAAAGGGTCGATCTCCCGTGCAGAAGCGCTAAGGAATGCTCCGCATTCGGACGGCGTTTTCATCAAGGTTCCGAAAGTGATAAAAAAAGAAATATAACTGCAAGGGCAGTTCAATAAACTTAACAGACAGACCATGAGTGCTATCATCAGGCTAGAAGATATCAGGAAAAGTTATATAATGGGTAAGCAGGTGCTGAATGTCCTGAAAGGATTGACACTTGAGATTAACAAGAATGAGTATGTAGCATTGATGGGACCTTCCGGTTCCGGAAAAAGTACGTTGATGAATATCGTTGGCTGCCTCGACTCTCCTACTGCCGGACGATACGTTCTCAATAACCAGGATGTAAGTAAAATGCCCGATGATAGCCTGGCCGACGTTCGCAACAAAGAAATCGGTTTCGTATTTCAGCAATTCAATTTATTACCGCGCCTTTCTGCTGCGGAAAACGTTGCCCTTCCATTAGTGTATAGTGGTATGAGTAAAAAAGCAAGAGTAGAAAAGGCGATGGAAGTACTGGCAAAAGTAAACCTGACGGATCGTAGCCATCACAAGCCAAACGAATTAAGTGGTGGACAGTGCCAACGGGTAGCAATTGCACGGGCTCTTGTAAATGATCCCTCTATTATCCTTGCAGATGAGCCAACGGGTAATCTTGATACAAAAACTTCCTACGAGATCATGGATATTTTTGGTCTGATACATTCTTCCGGTAACACCGTAGTACTTGTTACGCACGAGGAAGACATTGCTAAACATGCACACCGCATTATAAGATTGCGAGACGGCCTTGTAGAAAGCGACAAGCGTATGGAGCCAACCGCAGTTCATCCATTATAAGTACGACTCACAACCCTATTCGTTTTTATTTGTTGAATTTCCATGGCACAAAAGATCTATACAAAAACAGGCGACCTGGGGAATACTTCGTTGATCGGGGGAACTAAAGTTCCCAAAAGTCATCTCCGCATTGAAACATACGGAACC
>JACMLR010000289.1 GCA_014379515.1 Chitinophagaceae bacterium | reverse complement strand
CAAGTGAAAAATCAATTAGCTCGCAATTTTGAAATGGTTTTCAACGCCGTACTTCAATAATTACCGCTTGTATTGTAACATCCATTCGTAAATGTTCCTACCATTCTCTTTAAAGGTTGGGTTGAGTGCGCGGCTCCAGGCGTTGTGCCCATTTTCTCCTAAGAACAGGGTGTATCTCGCAGGGATTGTTGGAGAAAAGCCATTGACCTTCCCAATAAATTCCTCTGTATCTGATTTTGGAATGGTCGGATCAAACTCATTATGGAAGGCCCAGATTGGTAAGTTCGATTCGGCGATGTTTTTGCACTTTTGGACGAAGTCTCCTGGCAAATTCGAGTGCGTTGTGCCGGCCATAGGTACAATTGCTGCAAATTGGAACGGGTACTTTCCGGCGGCCTCAGTTGCACTAACCCCGCCGACGCTAAGTCCTGAAATATAGATTCTTGAAAGATCTACCTTATATTTTAGTTTGATTGAATCGATGAGAATTTTCACCTCATCGCCATCCGGTAGTTCCCAATATTGGGGGCATATATAAATGAAAGAAAAGTTTTTGCCACCCACCACGAAATTTGGAGGCAGTTGCTTGTTTTCGAGCAGTTTGCCTAAACCGTCATATCCTACAAAGTCAAGTTGTGTGTTTCCATCACCGCGCTGCCCGAGGCCATGCAGATAAACAATCAGGGGATACTTCAGATTGTTCTTTGAATAATTAGCAGGTAACCCTTCATAATACCCGGTAAAAGCTGCTGTTATAGGCTTTCTAACCTTGGTTAGAACGGCTGGTTCGGTCTCAGCAGGTTCTTGCGGTGGAAGGATCGGAGGGTCATCTCCATCTTTTCTACAAGCAATAAAAAGTGCTGGGAACAGGAGCAGAACGAGCAGTCTTCTAGACATAGCGATTGCGCTTTGGTGGTTGATTTGGTAAATACGTGAAGGTTGAACAACAAGTTTCGACGCACAAGAACTTTTTTCTAAGAAACCGCCGGGTTGATTTTTCAGGTTGGAGTTAGTTGGGGGCTCACCTCAATTTCTGCTTGTTAATTCAAGCAAGTTCTGGGCCAGAATAAAAATAACAGATTTTTTTGATAAGACAAATCTGCGGTCTGTCTCTTTTCGTAATTCCAGCACTCCTACAATTTTTCAAACCACAACACCACAGCCGAATTTCTTTATTAACCATTTAAACTGTATGTATGTTTAAAACAAAAAACTCATCTCTTCTGCCCGAAGCCCAGAGCGGCCGCGGTGCGTTGAGCCGTCGTCGTTTTCTCGGGTATGCTGGAGGTGCTGCGGCACTAGCAGCGGTAGCTACCGGTTGCACACCAGAAATTTTAACTGAGCCCAATGACCCATCAGATGGGGTAGACCTGGGTAGTGGTGATGTCGGGATTCTTAATTATGCCTACGCCCTTGAACAACTGGAGGCCGCTTTCTACACGAAAGTGATTATGTCTCAGTACAGCGGAATCACTGCTGGTGAAGCTGACCTCATCACAGATGTCCGCGATCATGAAATTGCGCATCGCGAATTCTTTAAAAATGCGCTCGGTGCAAATGCAATTGGACAGTTGGAATTCGATTTCAGCTCTATCGACTTTGGCTCCCGCCAGAGCGTTTTAGCTACTGCAAAAGCATTTGAAGATCTTGGTGTATCTGCGTATAACGGCGCGGGTCGCTTAATTGAAAGTGTAGATTACCTCATTATTGCAGGTAAGATCGTTTCAGTGGAAGCCCGCCATGCCGCATACTTCCGCGATTTAATCCAGTTTGGTAGTTTTTCTGATGAAGTGGTTAATGCACAAGGCCTCGATACTTCCCGTAAACCGAAGGAAGTGCTGGCTATTGCTGACCCTTACATCGTAACTGTTATCAACGCTGATAATTTACCAACCTATTAAATCTTCGACTATGTTCCTACAAAATATAATATCAGAAATAGAAAAAAAGGATCCCGAAGTATTCGACAGACTGGATACACGCCGCTCTGCTTTAAGAAGCTTCAGTGGACTCGGAAAAAAATTGGCCCTTACTGCGTTGCCTTTCGCGTTTGGATCAATGTTTAAGAAAGCATACGCAGGTACTACAGGTACCAACGATGTAATTGATGTATTGAACTTCGCTTTGACATTGGAATACCTTGAAGCCGAATTTTACAAAAACGGTTTGGATTCTCCGGGTTTGATCGCTCCGCAACTTCGCCCATCATTTCAAAAAATCTACGATCATGAGGCTGCTCACGTTGAATTTTTGAAAGGCGCGATTACCGGAGCAGGTGGAATGCCAGTTCCAAAACCAACCTTCGATTTTACTGCCGGTAACGGTAGCGGAAATGGACCGTTCGCAGGTGTGTTCAGCAATCCAACGTTGTTCTTGTTCGTCGCTCAGACGTTCGAAGACACTGGGGTACGTGCATACAAAGGTCAGGCACCAAACCTGCTTGGAACAGGGGATGTACTGACTGCAGCACTTAATATTCATTCGGTGGAAGCCAGGCACGCGGCTCATGTCCGTCTTATCTCTCGCCTTTATAGTTCAGGTGTTGGAGATGTGAAGCCATGGATAACGCTGAATAACAGCAATATTCCAAGTGCAGCCGTTCAGCCAAGCTATAACGGAGAGGAAGTAACGACGCAAGCGGGAATAAATATTGTCAACATCAATGGGTTTCCGATTTCTGCAGAGCAGGCTTCGGAAGCATTTGATGAATTCCTTACGAAAGAACAAGTGCTTGCGATTGTTGATCCTTTCATAGTATAACAGTCGGCATCACACATTGGAATAACAACAAAGGACATGGTCGATATGATCATGTCCTTTCTCTTTATAAAAAGCAATTAAAAATCGCGGGGAATGAAAAACTTATTCTTCTCTTTTAATTTTCCATCTTCCATCAACTCAAACCGGAACCAGCCGGAATGAAGGAAATTAGACTTATCGAGTACTAACGAAGTTTCTTTGATACGGTTA
The DNA here is from genome assembly GCA_014379515.1 of Chitinophagaceae bacterium. GTDB lineage: Bacteria > Bacteroidota > Bacteroidia > Chitinophagales > Chitinophagaceae > Endoryza. The sequence continues at coordinate 6,500 of JACMLR010000289.1, read as the reverse complement.
ATATGAAAAATCTCAACATTTTTTTCGTTGAAGAATTTTACTGAATAATGTTTTGAAGTTGCGTCGGGGATTGACATCATCACATTGCCATCACGTTCTGTGTAAATGAAAGCAGATGGTTTGTAAACTTCTTTTGGAATAAAAGGTTTTATCAGGATTGTATCCGCAGTTTGAAAAACAAGAGTGTCTTTTGTTTTGCGCACCAGCGAATCGCTAAAAGGTTTAAAACCCCTCTCGGAGACTTGAGTAATGATCGAATCGCGGCGTTTAACAATAAAGTACTTTTCTGGTTCCGCAGCTTTTGATGGGTTGGCATTATTACCCGTCTTTGAATCGTCAAGTTTGTTTTTCAACCGGTCGGCTTCCTTGCTGCTCATCGTATCAGAAATAATAACTCGTTTGTTTCCGTTCCCATTATTGTTATTGTCGCCCACTATCTTCTGAACTGCCGCCGCACCGTTATTCCATAACGGTCGTTTGGATTGAGTAAATACATATTTGCCACTATCAAGAACAATGAAGAGACGATAAAACATATAAGGTGTTGTTGCCTTCGTATCAACAAATCCATTTTGCTGAATCGTTGGATCCGGAACGGAGAGGATGGTCTTGAAATTTTTGAGGCTGTCAGTGGATCGTTGGATATTGATCTGTGTGGTAACAGGATAATTATTCGACCAACTAATAAATGTCCTGTTGTTGCCCCTTGTGGTAACGGTAAACCTGGGCAGTGTGTCCTGAGCGGACGCCAGATCAAACATAAGAATCAAAAAAAATAATAATGCTGCTGATTTTACCATGAACCTAAGAACGAAAAGGGTAATTAAGTATTTTGATAGGGGGCAAAGATAATGGTTTGAGTCACTCGGGATTCGTAGATTAACTTTCTACATTTGAATTAATACGATAACGTTCCTGCCTTTAACGAACGATTTCCCTGCAGCCCGCCGCTATGGATCAACAGCAGTTTGCTTCCTTTAGGAATTTTTCTGCTTTCGATCAGCGCAAGAATGGCCTTGAACAATTTGGCGGTATAAACAAAATCGGTTGGTATGTTGTGATCGGCGTAGAGCTCATTCATGAAATTAATCAGGCCATCATTTTTTTTCGCGTATCCTCCTTCTTCAAATTCCGGGTAAATTTTATAGGATGCGTTTGCATTCTGCTGTATTGTACCAAGCAGTTCGTTCATTTCGTCACCCAGTTTTAGCACTGGTATGCCCACCACTGTTTGGTTCGGCTGTGCAGCTCGTAACAATCCGGTCATCATGGTGCCCGTACCGATAGCGCAGCAGAAATGGGTATAATAATTTGTTTGATGAAGTTCTAAGATTTCCGCCGCGCCTTTAATTCCATTCTCGCCGCGGCCTCCCTCATCTACCCAATGAAAACCAGCATATGTTTTCTCAAACAATTCCTTCAACTGTTTTTTTTGTTGATACTGCTCGCGACTCACGAAGTGTAGCTCCATTCCCGCTGATCTTAATTGTTCGATCGTTGTAGCGCGTGCCGTAGGTTCTTCGCCCCGAATGATTGCGGCCGATCGGATTCCTGCGACACGACATGCTTCGGCCAGTGCGACCAAATGATTTGAATAGGCTCCGCCAAAACTAATAATCCCGGGTTTTTGCTCAACGATTGCTAATTCGAGGTCGTGCTTAATTTTAAACCACTTGTTGCCTGAAATAATGGAGTGTATTTTGTCAAGCCGCAACACATCCATCTGTACGCCCGCCTGCTCAAAAAATGGTCCTTTTAGTGGGTGGATGTCGGCTGCGGCGAGATCCACAATTGAAGAGAAAGCAGTGGGCATGGTTTTATTAAAAGGCTTTATTGACTATTTTCGTGCTCGAATTTTAAAATTACAATAATAATGCAACCAACATTGTTGATCCTGGCAGCAGGAATGGCCTCACGTTATGGAAGTATGAAGCAAATGGAAGGATTCGGTCCGGTTGGTGAAACGATTATGGACTATTCCATTTATGATGCCGTCCGCGCCGGTTTCAAAAAGGTAGTATTCATAATAAGAAAGGACTTTGCGGATGACTTTAAAAATGTGTTTGAGCCGAAATGGAAAGACAAGGTTCAGTTGGATTATGTATACCAGGAATTGCGTGCATATACGGATGGATTCGGTGTTCCGGAAGATCGGACAAAACCCTGGGGTACCGCACATGCGGTATTATGCGCAGCAGCCGCAGTAAAAGAACCGTTTGCCGTCATCAATGCAGACGACTTTTATGGACGCGATGCTTTTGAAAAAGCGTATCGCTTTCTTACAGAAAAATCAAACAAAGGCTCTTACTCGATCATTGGGTATGAATTGATAAAAACCTTGTCGGACAACGGGACCGTTAACCGGGGCATATGCCAGGTAGATGAAAATGGAAATCTTTCGGCTATTGCGGAGAGACTTAACATAGCGATGAAAGATGGCAAGGTTATATGTGACGATGATCAACAACCAAAAGAGCTTCCATTGAATACGTCTGTATCAATGAACTTTTGGTGCTTTGATGCATCATTATTTCCTTATACTGAAAAATTGTTTCGACAGTTTCTTGCCGAGCAGGGCATTAAACCCAAATCAGAGTTTTTTATTCCGATCGTTGCAGATCAGTTTATTCGCGATGGTGGTACGATCGAAGTTATACCGACGTCCGCGCAATGGTTTGGTGTTACATACAAAGAAGACGCACCCGAAGTGCGCAAAGCCTTGAAGGAATTAGTAGACGCGGGTGAATACCCTGTTGGTCTTTGGAAACAAAAAGAAATTTCTACGAGTTAGCTCCCAGCTATTTTACCTGGCAATACTTTGCAACGGCTATTCAAGCCTTGACAGGCTGCTTTAAGCCGCAACCGATCAGTAGGTTTTAACCATGAACACGCATTCTTCAATCTTGCGGATCTGTTGCGTGCGATCGAGGTTGCGAAGTGTAGTTAATAATGGAAGTTTGATATTACGGGCAGCCGTATCCGATTTCCGGATATCATCCATCAGGAGAAATATATTTCTGGCTGTTACGGCAAAGACAACACCTTCTGCTTCTTTTTCGCGTGTATTGATTATACCAACAACTTCTCCGTTTTTATTGAAGACTGGTCCACCTGAGTTACCTGGATTTGCCTGTACACCGATCTGGCATGTTAATGTATCGCCTTTATAACCGGTTTTCGCACTCATATAACCTTCGTTGTAGACGATCTCGTTTCTTGGATAACCAAGTGTAAACAATTGCTCACCGAGGTCGGTTCCACTTTTACGAATTGAATAGGGGAGAATAGCAAGAGGCTTGAAATCATTATCCTCTATACGAAGCACTGCAAGATCTGAAGCTATATTGATATGGATAATGTTGGCACGAAACTCCTGGCCTTTGCTATTAAGAACTATTACAGAATTTGCATTATTAACGACGTGTGCGTTAGTGACGAGGTATCCTTTACCATCGATGAGGAAACCTGTACCACCAGACTTAGGCGCGATGTTTTCCGGGGCTTTTGAAATCTTGATTTTATTGTCAACTTCGTTAAGCACTTCTTTCTTTTTATTCGCTACTTCCTGTCTGAATTCGCGACGCAACTGTTGCAAATCTTCCGTGCTTTGTTTACGTGCGATCATTGAAACCGTTGTGGCTATTAGAAGGGTAGTGATGCCTGCAATGGATGCGGCAACGGCCATAACGCGTTTATATCTGCGCCACAGTTCCCGAACGACTCCTTTCGGTTGTGGCTGACGGATTTCACCTTGCTCGGCGAGGTGATTGTGCACTTCGTTCAGAGATACCTTTAGTGCCTTCCAGTCACTAAAATTTCCAAGCTGATTGAAGAACATTGTTTGTTCTACAACGAGTTGATCAATTTCGGAATTGGTACGGCGAAGCTCTTCAAATTGAGTGCGTTCTTCCGGGGTCATTTCACCACGGATATACTTTTCGACCGCCTCCAGTATTTGTATCTCTTCAATCATCACCTGTTATTTTTATATTCGGCAAAGAAAATTTTCTTCAATCGCATCAGGCATTTGTACTTCTGATTTTTCGCGTTATCAGCGTTTGTGTATCCAAAATCGCCTGCTATCTCGGTCATGTTCTTTTTTTGCAGATAGTAGGACTCGAGTAAACTTTTACAAGGTTCGCCAAGACTTAGCATCGCCTTTTCCATCATCATCAGTTCGGAATTTTTCCGATCGTGGTGCTCAAGTTCGTCTTCCACTAAAACCATCTCATCAAGCGCGGCAATATCTGGTACGAATTTCTGCTGTTGCTGAAGGCGTTTTAACCAAAGGCGCCGGCAGATCGAATAGATATAAGTTTTTAACTGGCTGGTCAGTTCGAATGTTCCGGAGCTCGCCTTTTCATACAACACTATCATCGCTTCCTGGAAAATGTCCCGTGCATCGTCTGCTGATCCGTTATTGTTGACAATCAATGCCTGAACCATCGAATAATGCAGCTTATATATACTCTCAATGGCCATTCGGTCATTTTTTGCCAATCCTTCCAATAGAGCTGTTTCTGACGAATAACTTTTCAAACTGTTAGCCTTTGATTAATACTGTTTTCACACGAAAGTAACCCACAATCCCAAAAATGCTAAGGGTTGAAGTTCAGCAAATTTCGACCGAATAAACAGCAAAAAAAAAATTTAAGATATTTCTGGAAGGGGCGGGTTACTTTCTTTAAGTTTTAGAATAAACACCATATCAATTGTAAACAAACAAAACATCGGTAAAATGAAAAAGCTCTTATTGGTTTTAGCTATCGGCGCTTTCGTAGCATGTAACAACAACGCAGAAGGTACAGACGTTAAGACTGACTCTCCAGCTACAACTATGCAGGACACTCCAACAACTATTGTTATTGACAGCCCTGTAATCAAAGTTGATAGCCCTGTAATCAAAGTTGATACCCCAGCTGTTAAAAAGTAAGAATTTAATATGGCAAGCAATCGTTAGAGGCCTTCCTGTCCGCAGGAGCGGCTTTTTTCAGAATGTCATATATTATTTGCCCCTTTTGCGAAAGCAGGAGGGGTTCTTTTTTCAGTTACTTCGTAGCAGCAATCGCCTTCAGGCTTTCTGTAATAAACTCTTTAGATAACCATTTTTTTCCCATCAGTACACCTTCAATGTTCTCCGTGTTACGGATCGTTTCAAGCGGATTTGCCCCTAACAATACGAGGTCGGCTGGTGCACCCTTTTTTATCAGACCAAGGTCCTTCTTCTTCAAAAACTTTCCGACGTTGACTGTTCCGGTTTGCAAAGCCTGGAATGGTGTTAAGCCAGCATCAACCAAATAAGCCAGTTCGTGATGTGTTGAAAACCCCGGTACATTAAATACCTGCGGCGCATCACAACCTAATAAAAGCCCCACGCCATTTTTCTGACATTCTAAAATCAGTTTCCGTCTCAGTTTGATAAAACTTTCTGTTTCTGACGCATTGTACTTTGGGTTTCCAACCAGCGATTTTTTATTGTTCAGCCAGGTAGTAACTACATTCTTATTCATATAGATCATCTCGGGGGCCTGTGCGAGCGATTCCGCATCGCGGGAAGGTGACATCCATCGTTCAGCAAGTGCCTGTGTTGGAACAACCCATATGTTCTGACGTTTCAATGCCGTTATCAATGCCGGAATTTTTGATTCGTCAGCCTGTTTGCCAATAAACATTCCAAACAAACCCGTTTCCTGTTCTTTTATTGATTCAATTCCAGGCACGAGGCTTTCCACGAATCCATCCAGGTGATCGATCGTCGCATAACCAGCGGCGATAGCCCGCCACACGCCGACATCAAATGAAACGTGACCAGCAAACGGGTGCTTTTGTTTTTTTGCTTCTACCGCTAGCGCAGCAAAATTTTCTTTTGTCAAACCCGGATGCAATTTCATGAAATCGTATCCCGCTTTTTTCTGACTCCGAACAGAATCAATTGCGTTTTGGGTTGTCTTAACCGAATTCCCATTCAATGACGGACCCGACGTAATAAACCGAGGTCCGAGAATCTCGCCACTATTGATTTTTTGCCTTAGCTCAAGGTGCTTTGGGTGACCAAGCATTCCCCGAATAGTTGTAATTCCATTGAGTGCAAACAACAGCACCACTTCTTTCATCGGTTCAATATCATTCACAGGCGGAACGTGCGCATGCATTTCTGCAAGCCCCGGCATTAGAAACTTTCCTTTTCCATCCACGATCATAGCCTCTTTCGAATACTTAACTGTACCAGTAGCCGCAACCGATGTTATCGTTCCATTTTTTACAATCACGTCCTGGTTTTCCAACACTCGCTCACTATCCATTGGAATAACGTTGACAGAACGAAACACAATTTCCCTGTCTATATCTTTTGGTAGTTGTGCAATTGCATAATTTACTACAAGCAGCAAAAGCAACGATAATATTGAACGCATACGATAGTGGTTTAAGTAGAGTAATTTACTAAAATTAGATTGATGTCGGGAGTACTTATGACTTACGGTATTGTGGTCTTTATGACT
>JACMLR010000030.1 GCA_014379515.1 Chitinophagaceae bacterium | reverse complement strand
TATCGAATGTGGAATGTCGGGTAAAGAATATAGAATAAAGAATAAAGAATACAGAATAATACAGACCTCCGCGGGGTTTTGTCTCAAATTTTTGATAGACACGGGTAAATTTTATTCTCGATCTGCGAGCCACGAGTGTCGTGGTCCGATAGGCAGGGGTGAAAGCCGGGTAACTGCCCAAAAAATTACTTACACCTTGTAGGGTCGCAACTTTATTCAAAATGGGCGATGGAATACAGCTTATTAAAGGCAGAATTTCTGATCCCTTTTCGGTCGCTTCAGGAAGCATCCCCGCCCTCGCACATAAACATCGCAATTTTCGGTATGATGCAACTGCAGGGATTCTGTATTCTCTATTCTTTATTCTTTATTCTATATTCAATATTCAATATTCCACATTCATATTCTTCATCTATTTTCGTGCAATGCCCTTCAAAAATTACAAGGCAATTTATGTTTCGGTCGACGGTCGTCAACACCCTGCGACCATCTTTTTATCTGGGGTAACTATTACCAGCAGGATAAGTGCTGAGGAAAATTCAACAAAAGATATCAACTGGCTTGCGAAGGACGTATTTCAATTGGAAGAGAGAGGTGGCGAGCATGTTCTGTATCACGCAACAACAACCGGAAAACCTGACCACCTGATAATTCGGGATGCTGAACTGCTGGCAGCAATTCGGAAACAGTATCGGGGACATGTTTTTATTGGCGGTGTCTACCATCGCACTCTAGGTAAAACGAGAAACAAAATTTTGATTCTTGCGGGCATATTTCTTGGGTTTCTGATAGCATTGTATTTCATTTTTATGCCCTGGATCGGTGAAAAGATTGCAATGGGGTTTTCAAAAGATACCGAAGTAGACCTTGGCGAAAGCATGTATCGCTCGACCATCTCAACCTTCGAGATCGACACCGCAAAAACCACAACAATCAATGCTTTTTATCGTGCTTTAAATTATAGCACCGGTTATGATGTTTCGATAACCGTTGTGAAAAGTACAGAGGTGAATGCATTTGCAATTCCCGGTGGACATATTATCGTTTATGATGCAATTCTTGAAGGAATGAAATCGCCAGACGAACTTGCCGCCTTGCTTGGTCATGAAGCATCACATATTGCAAAACGACATTCGCTTCGTTCAATCTTTCGATCCCTTGCAAGAAAAATGCTTTTGTTACTGGTCATCGGCAGCGATGCAGGAATAGTAAGTTTTATTGCAGATAATGCAGACGAACTGAAAGGACTTGAATATTCGCGTGCCTTGGAAACCGAAGCTGATAATGAAGGAATGAGGCTAATGACAAACGCAGGAATCAATCCGGCCGGGATGCTACGGTTAATGGAAATCCTGCAGTCAGGTTCTACCGGCAATCAACCTGCATCGTTTCTTAACACTCATCCTGTTTTTGAGGACCGCATTGAGAACATCCGGCAACAGATAAAAAAATATTCCGCTGACGGCGACAATTCCGCCGAGCTAAGAAAGCTTTTTCATGACCTGTACGAGAACTGGTAGACTAAATTTTCAAACGATTCGATATGAAATATAACCTCCTGCTTTTAACTTTCGCCTTACTATTAGCGCCGTCTGCCAAAACGCAGAATTTTGACATGTTTACAAACCATGCCGATATTGGAAAACCAGCAATCGCGGGCAGTACAGAATTCAGTCCAGACCAGGTTTACACAATCAAGGGTGCGGGAGGAAATGTATGGTTCGGCCGTGACGAGTTCCATTATGCCTATAAAAAAATTAAGGGTGATTTTATTCTCACTGCAAATTTTCGGTTGATTGGTAAAGGTTCTCATCTTCATCGTAAGATTGGGTGGATGGTACGAGCATCGGAATCCGATGATGCAGCGCATGTAAGCGCAGTTGTACACGGAGACGGATTAACAGTTATGCAATGGCGTCCGCTAAAAGGCGCGCATATGCGCGATCCGCAGGATGAGATATTCACTAAAAAAACTGCAGTAGAAGTTATTCAATTGGAGCGGGTGGGTAAAACGTTTATCATGCGGGTCGCAAATACTGGTGAACCTTTGCAGGAAATTGGCCGCACTGATGCGATCGATATGCCTGATGATGCGCTTGCTGGATTATTCGTCTGCAGTCACGATGCTGCCGTACTTGAAGAAGGCCAGGCATGGAACGTGCGTATCGAATTGCCGGTCTCAGAAAAATATGACGGCAATCGTGATGGAGTACTCGCAAGTCGACTCGAAACGCTGAACGTTTTTGATGGCAACCGAAAAATCATTTACGAAAATCAAGGGCGATTCGAAGCACCGAACTGGACTAAAGACGGCAGCAAGCTCTTATACAACCAGGGGGGATTTATATACACCATTCCTGCACAGGGCGGAACCCCCGAAAAATTAAATACGGGTGAAGCAATTCGAAATAATAACGACCATGTTATTTCTTTCGATGGAAAGTGGCTTGCGATCAGTAGTCACCGAAGCGATATGCCAGGTGGCGGTAGCACAATTTATTATCTGCCAATAACAGGAGGAGAAGCGAAACTGGTAACCGATAGCACACCATCCTATCTCCACGGTTGGCATCCAAACGGCAAAGAAGTCGTGTACACCGCGCAACGAACCAGCAAAAGCCCGGCCTACAATATTTACAAAAAGCCTATCAACGGTGGTCCTGAAGTACAACTGACCTTCAATTCGAAAGGGCTTGCCGATGGTCCTGAGTATTCCCCTGATGGTAAATGGATTTACTATAATGATAATCGTACCGGCACTATGCAAATTTGGCGAATGAAACCTGATGGTTCCGGAAATGAACAGCTTACATTCGATGAACATAACAATTGGTTCCCGCATATATCGCCGGATGGAAAGTGGATGGTGATTCTTTCTTTTCCATCCACGATCAACTCGGGTGATCACCCGTTTTATAAACGCGTTATGTTACGGCTCATGCCCGTGAATGGGGGAGCACCAAAAGTTATTGCGTATTTATTCGGTGGCCAGGGAACAATCAATACACCAAGCTGGAGTCCAGACAGCAAGCAGATTGCATTCGTAAGTAATACTGGCCCGGCAACAAAATAAACATCTATCGTTTCAAAAATTGTTACGTCAACGAACCATAACCTAATTCACAACATGCAACAGCAACGAAGACTTCTGTGTATAATTTTAGTGTGTGTGTTTAATGTGTCCTCGCAGGCGCAGGTGAAGCCTGTCAAAAAAGGTATGACTGAGTGGCCCTGCTACGGCAATGATGCAGGTGGTAGTCGTTTTGCAGATATCGATCAGGTAAATGCCACAAACGTATCATCCTTAAAGCCGGCATGGACCTATCAAAGCGGCGAACTCGATACTTATGTCGGAAATCGTGCGAAAGAAAAAGCCGCTTTTGAAGCCACACCAATAATGGTCGGTGGCATTTTATATTTCAGCACACCAAGTTGCAGGGTAATAGCACTGGATGCTGCAACAGGCAAGCAAAAATGGATTTATGATCCGGCCATTAATCTCAAAAGAGATTATTCAGAAATAACATCGCGTGGAGTTTCATCCTGGCCGGCAATTGACGATAAATCACGATCTAAAAATCCTCGCAGAATTTTTGTTGCAACGATCGATGGCCGATTAATCGCAATCGATGCTGTTACTGGAAAAGCAATCGAAACGTTTGGAAATGCCGGCACAGTAGATTTAAAGAAAGGACTTGGCAACGATATCAGCGTAACCTCACCCCCCGCAATCATCGGAAATCTTGTTGTGGTTGGTTCTTCATTGGGAGATAATCAACGATATGATTATCCCAAAGGAACAGTACGCGCATTTGATGCAGTAACCGGAAATCTCGAATGGAGTTGGAATCCTAACCCCTCCGATTCAACTGATCCCGCATGGGACACATGGACGGGGGAGAAGGGTCACAAAACAGGAGCCGCAAATGCATGGGCTGTAATTTCTGCGGATGCAAAGAATGATCTTGTTTTTATTCCGACCAGCTCTCCAAGCCCGGACTACTATGGAGGAGAACGCATCGGGCAAAACTTATATGGAAATTCAATTGTCGCATTAAGAGCATCAACAGGCAAAATGGTTTGGTATTTCCAGGTGGTACATCATGATTTGTGGGACTACGACATCGCCGCGCAGCCAATGTTGATTGACGTTAGGAAAAATGGCAAAAATGTTCCGGCTGTTGCAATTGGCACCAAGATGGGTCATATCTTTATTCTTGATCGGTTGACAGGCAAATCACTATTTCCAATCGAAGAGCGAGCTGTTCCTTCTTCAGACATCGCTGGCGAGCAAGCATATCCTACACAGCCATATCCAATATTGCCTGCTCCATTGGGAACGCAACAAATTACAGATGCAGATGCGTGGGGTATAACCGAGGCAGATCGTTTGGAAGCATTGAATCGAATTCATCAGTATAGCAACAAGGGAATCTTTAATCCCCCGAGTTTTAAAGGAACGCTGGTAACACCGGGTAATGTCGGTGGTATTCATTGGGGAGGAATGTGTTTCGATAAAAAACAGGGACTATTGGTAACCAATATCAACAATCTTCCCGCAATCATCCGGATGATCCCACGCGACAAAGTCGCCCAGCTTGAAAAAGATGATAAGGATTTAATTCGGTCCGAAACCGGCAGGCAGTTTGGCACTCCCTATGTTTTAAAACGAGACCTGTTGTTTAAAGTTGATAGCGGTGCGCTGGTGTTTCAAACAAAACCACCATGGGGATCTATTCTTTCAATCGACGTAAACAGCGGGCTGAAGAAATGGGAAACGCCACTTGGATACATGCTGGATACTATCAAGTACAAAGGAGCACGGGATTGGGGTAGTATTAATTTCGGCGGTGCTATTACGACAGCAAGCAATCTGACTTTCGTTGCAGCAACACTGGATAATCACCTACGTGCGTTCAATACGAGTACAGGCAAAATGTTATGGCAATATTTGTTACCAGCATCAGCGCAAGCAACACCAATGAGCTACAAAGTGAATGGTAAGCAATATGTAATCATTGCCGCTGGTGGTCATGGCAAGTTAGGGTCAAAAATGGGCGACTACGTTGTTGCTTTTGCGTTAGAATGATTTCTTTTGATAGAATCGCCATGAAGTTTTAGACTCTTTTGAAAGTGGTTGATCGCCAAGAATTGATCGAAGTACTTCGACTGGCATTGCATTTTCTTTCAAAACGGCGTCGTGATATTGTTTATACGTCATCTTTTTCGTATCAACAAGCTCTCTCTTCAATTCGTAAAATTGTAGTGCACCGATCATATACGCGATTTGGTACAATGGTCCATAGCCGCCTGTAAAAGAGCGACGAACTTCACCTTCTGCATTTGCACGTTCGTGTCCAACGCGATCAACAAGAAAATCGATGCATTGCTGAGGTGTCCATTTTCCGAGATGATAATTTAGGGAGAAGATGATTCTTGCGCAGCGATGCATTCGCCAGAATAACATACCAACCCGATCTTCCGGTGACTGCGGAAATTTCATATCCCATAAAATCATTTCCCAATAAAGTGCCCAGCCTTCCGTCCAAAATGGTGTATTGAAATTGCGGTACGCTTTGTAACGATCGTTCATAAATCCTTGTAGATGATGGCCGGCAATAAGTTCATGATGAACCGTCGCCCGTGAAAAATGCGGGTTGTTTCCACGCATGCTCATCAATTTCTGCTCATGCGTCATGCCGGAGGTCGGATAAGAAACAAGAATTGTCTCACCGCCGAGAAAGAATGGGCTTTGCAGCTGGCGTTCTGGAGACATCATTTCTATCCGCCACGAATCACGGGCGATCTTCGGCACGGTGACCAGATCGTTTTTCTCGACGTATTCGATAGCTTCGAAGGCTTGGTCGCGTATTAACTGAGGCTGTTTGCCTGGTTCGACATATTTTTGTTTAACGGCTTCAAGAGCCTTTTTCCAGTCATCACCAAAACCCATCTCCCGTGAGGCCTTT
>JACMLR010000288.1 GCA_014379515.1 Chitinophagaceae bacterium | reverse complement strand
GGATTTTTTTGAGTTGAAGTTGCTCCATCACCGAATGTCCATTTCCACTGTACGATTTGCTGGCCGCAGCCTGCGATCGATTTATCTTCAAATTTCACTTCAACTGGTAAACATTTGCTCGCAACTGTGAAATCGAATGCTGGATTGATTGGGAAGATCGATGCGACACGGATCGTATCGTACCCAAAACAACTTCCTTTTTGAACACGAACCCAATATTCACCGGCATCGTAAACGAAAATTTCTTTCGTTGTTTCGCCTGTGCTCCACAGGTATGTCGCATTCGCAATACCAGCGTCAAGAGTAGTTGAATTTCCAAAGCAGACTGTTGTGTCTTTTCCAAGATTTACGAGAACCGTTGAGCTTTGTACAATTACGCGTTTGCTACGTGTGACGCTATTTCCGATATCATCATGGATTGTTAAGCGAACGACAAATTCACCATTCTCCGTGTATTCATGAGAAGGATGTTGTTCATGGGAGAAATTGCCATCGCCAAAATCCCAATCCCACTGAACGATATTAACTCCGCAAGTTTTCGAGCTATCAGTAAAGACAACATTTACCGGGCAATTTACCTGGTACACTTTGATACCGAATTGCGGCGTCAACGTTGGGGTAAGCACTATATTAACTGTATCGGTAGCAACGCAACCGTTTTGCTCAACACGAACCCACACAGGGCCAGAACTTGTAATAACACAGCTTTGATAAATATCTCCCGTGCTCCACGTGAATGTTGCATCAGGGTTGCCTGCATCGAGAACGAATGGCATCACTTCACAAACTGTTGTGTCGTTTCCGAGATTCACGATGGGACCTTGCGCTGCATTAACGATAACTCGTTTACTCCGCGTCATCGAGAAGCCGTTATTATCCCAGATTGTCAATCGCACGTTGAAACTGTCTGCACTTGTATAAATGTGTTGTGGGTTTTGTTGTGTTGATGTGGTACCATCACCAAATTCCCATTTATATTGAATGATGCTATTACCAGGACAGATAAACGAACTGTCGCTAAACTTTGCTTTTGTAGGAAGACAGGTAGCATCGATATTGAAACCAAAATTCGGGAAGATTCCTGGTCTCGAATTAACGATGATGGTGTCTTTGGCTTCACATCCGTTCCATTTAACGGTAACAGAATATTTACCCGGCTCTGAAGTGGCGAGTTGCTGCGTTGTATCACCCGTGTTCCACGAATAACTCGCGCCAGTATTTTGATGTCCGGCATCGAGAACGATCGTTGAGCCTTCGCAGATACTCGTATCTTTTCCGAGTTTGATGATCGGCCTACCAACCTGGATATAATCGACTCTTGTAAAACTATCAATAATACCTGCGTTGGTTTTAATGATAAGTTTTACTGTGTAGACACCCGGCGCGGTGTATCGATAGTCCGGGTTCCAGTCGTTGGATGTACGGCCATCGCCGAAAATCCAGGTCCAGTTTGTTGTATAATCGTTGGGAGGTGATACTGACTCGTCCGTAAATTTGACGAGGAGTTGAGTGTTGCAAGTGGTGGTGTAGTTTGAACTAAATTTAACCTGACCACCGCTTTCATTAGGGCTGGACTTTTGCGCAATACTACTTAGTGGAAACACTAAGCACACACACAAAAGTACGTTGACTACAGTCTTCATAAGGTGTTCGTTTAGGATTATGGATAGAGATCGAATATAGATGCTGAAAAAACTATGCCATAGTTTATCTTTACAAGCTTCATTAAGAACCAAAAATCGATAGTTAGCGCTCGCAATCAAGGTGATAAGTTCTCATACCATACAACAAATACAAAGTCGGATAGACATCATCGATATCGTTGGTGGCTTTGTAAAATTGAAGAAAAGAGGTGGAAACTACCTTGGGCTATGTCCTTTTCACAACGAAAAAACCCCATCGTTTACCGTATCTCCCGCAAAGGAGATTTACAAATGTTTTGGTTGTGGCAAGAGTGGCAACTCGATTAGTTTTCTCATGGAGCATGAGAAATACTCTTATACGGAAGCGCTTCGCTGGCTTGCAAATCGATACAATGTCGACGTCGAAGAAACGGAAACGAGTCCGGAAATTAAGCAACAGCAACAGGTAGCCGATAGTCTTCACATCATTAATGGTTTTGCCCAAAAATATTTTAGCGACATCCTGTTCAATCATGAAGATGGTATCGATATTGGCCTTAGTTATTTAAAAGAACGTGGTTTTCGGGAAGAGATCATTCGCAAATTTCAAATCGGTTATTGCTTACCGCAACGAAACGCGTTCGCAACCGCCGCACTCGCCGCCCAATACAATCCTGACCTGTTGCAAAAAACAGGACTTGTTGTTATGCGGGATGAAATGCTGGTAGATAATTACCGGGGAAGAATCATTTTTCCCGTTCATAACAACACAGGGAAAGTTATTGGCTTCGGTGCACGCATCATTGCCAAAAATGATAAGGCTCCTAAATACATTAACACCCCAGAGAATGAACTTTACTTAAAGAGTAAAATTCTTTATGGTTCCTATTTTGCGCGCCAGGCGATTGATAAGAATGATGAATGTTTATTAGTTGAAGGTTATACCGATGTCGTTTCACTACACCAGGCAGGAATTGAAAACGTTGTTGCGTCCGGGGGAACTTCACTTACATCAGATCAACTTCGCCTCGTCAAAAAATATACGAATAACCTGACCATTATATATGACGGTGATGGGGCTGGTGTTAAGGCCGCGCTGCGCGGACTTGATATGGCGCTTGAAGAAGGTCTGAATGTGCGCTTGGTCTTAATTCCCGATAAAGAAGATCCGGATAGTTATGTAAATAAGATTGGCGCCTCGAGATTCCGTGACTTCATAAAAGAGAATCAAAAAGATTTTATTTTATTCCAATTGGAAGTGTCGCTGAAAGAAGCGGGCGATGATACTACGAGGAAATCAGTTGTAGTAAATCAAATTGCTGAAACGATTTCGAAGATCAATAAGATTGAAGATTTCACCAAGCAGCAAGATTACATTAAACGTTGTGCTGAACTTCTTCGGATCGAAGAAAGCGGCCTTAATGCACTGGTGAATAAATTCATTCGCGAAAAAGTCACCAAGCAGGAAATAAAGACTTCTGCTGAAGAAGCGAGTTATCGTGATACCCAGGTTGAACAAGGCATCGATGCGGAAAGCCTCGCACTTTTTAATCGCGATGAACTCCATGAACGTGGTTTGATTAAATGCCTCATTGAATTTGGCCTTAAACCCTGGGACGAAACGAAAACGGTAGCCGAATATATTTTTGACGAATTTGACGATCCTACTCTTTTCGACAGCAAGAAATTGCTTCATGTTTTTGATACCTACAAACTTTGGTATCAAGCTGGTTTGGAACCAACATCGCGTAATTTCCTTTATCACGAAGACCAGGAATTAGGCGCACTCGTTGTTGGAATATTAGAGTTTGCTTATGAAGTAAGCCCAAACTGGAAAGACCATTTCGAAGGAAAAATATTTACCAGGGAAGAGCTTTACAAAGAAGAAACGCTTTCCACAATTAGCTACTTAAAGCTTCGTAAAATCAAACGACTGATTGAAGAAAATCAACGTGACCTTGAGCGCCCACATACAGCCGACGAACAAATGATGTTGTTGAAAACCCACCAGCACTTGAAACAGATGGAAAAGGAGTTAACGGTTCAATGGGGCACTGTGATCTTTAGATGAATGTTGAAGGAATCCCAATCTATTTTCGCAATCTATAAAACAAAAAAGGTTTGCCACTTTCGTGACAAACCAGGATACATTGTTTTTTACATAGTGTTAGACCATCGCAGCTTCCCTTTTACGGGTGCCAGTGCGGGTAGGTTTTACTTCTTCTTTCTTGCCAAATCGCATTGCGATCCAGACATGATCCAATTCCACTTCCTCAGCGCTTTCGAACCCTGCAGTGCACATGCAATTCCAGGTGCAGCGTTTGTTGAGGTCAGTAACAATTTTCGAAGAAGACTTAGGGTAAGCTATCCAAAATCTTGCATTTCCATGCAAAGCCGGAAGCACTTCCCGCATGATTCCATTAAGTTGATTTTCGTTAATAGCGAAAACCAGTGCAAAATCGATCTTACGCATCTTAAGCAAAGGAGTTACATTCTTAGAGAATGATAACTTGGCAAATTGCTTTTCGATGGACGAAGGGAGCCCCTGTACAAGAATGTTTTTCTCATCCCGGAGCTCAAGTTTTTCTAAAATGTTTTGAGACATGAAAGAGATTTTGTTTTTTAAGCTTAGGGTTAAATCAGAATGGGACTGCAAAAGTACGCAAAATGTAGGGACTGTACTAAACTATAATGCAAGAAATCCCATTCCAGCCTGAGTTTCGGCCGAAATGGGATTAAATAGATTGACTTTCTAAGGGTTTACCGGTATAAAGTGTTTAACGTTTCATTGGTTTGTAGTACTTAAGAGCTTCTGGCATCATCTTCCTCAATTCATTGATCCGTGTCTGTTCTGCCGGGTGAGTGCTCAAAAACTCTGGAGGAGCACCTCCACCACTTGCAGCAGCCATGCGCTCCCATAAAGGAATTGCTTCCTGTGGGTTATACCCAGCCAGGGCAGCGTAGATCAAACCAAATTTATCCGCCTCAAGTTCATGTTTGCGTGAGAAAGGAAGAATGCCTCCAACGGTTGTTCCCAGTCCATAGGCAGTCATAAAAAGATTCTGTGCCTCGGGCGTTTTATTTGCAACGGCAACGGAAAGTGCTACACCACCGAGCTGTTGAGCTGTAGTCTGGCTCATACGCTCATTTCCATGCTTTGCAAGAGCGTGAGCTACTTCATGACCTACCACCGCTGCCAGTGCAGCTTCGTTCTGAGTAATTGGAAGAAGGCCTGTATACACAACGATTTTTCCCCCTGGCATACACCAGGCATTTACATCTTTAGAATCGACAAGATTATATTCCCACTGATATCCTTCAAGTTCTTTTCCAAGGCCTTTGCCTTTATAAAAAGCGGTAATCGCAGTAGAGATCCGTTGACCAACCCGGCGAACCATTTCGGCATCTTTGTTTGCCCCAGCACTTACAACTTTGTTTTGAGTCAGAAACTGGCGATATTCCTGAACGGCCATAGCTTGAATATCTGTTTCGTTATATAGTTGTAACTGCTTTCGGCCGGTAATAGCATTGCGCGAACAAGCGAAGAGCGTAAGCGCCATACTTGTAACAACGAGAAATCGTTTCATGAAAAAATTATTTAGGCTTGTAAATCAATCATTATACCAATTAAACACCAATGAATTTCAACCACATTGATGCAGGGGTAATTGGTTAATGTTTAACGACAATAACGATTAAAAAACAGTGCCAAAAGAGGAATCAGCGATGGGGACGTCGACGATCTTTGCGTCGATCGCGGTATTTGAGGATGGGAACTTTGCTTTCACTTCCACGCAAAAGCCGGGTAATATTTTTTTGATGCGTAAGTATCACAAGTAACGCAACCGCGATAGCAAACACACGATAGGCGTGGTTTTCTACATTGAAAATTACAAGAATGAAAACGGGAAAAGCCACGCTCGCAAGAATTGAACTCAACGAAACAAAGCGGGTGACATATAAAACGACGAGAAAAATTCCAACACAATAGATCGCTGTCCAGGGTGAAATACCTAACACTAAACCAAACAGCGTAGCAACGCCTTTTCCACCTCTGAAATCAGCCCAGATGGGGAAGATGTGCCCCACGACGGCAGCAAGACCGAGACCAATTTGAAGACCAGTTCTGGCAAAATCATCATCTACATAAGAAGGAAGAAGGAAAGCAAGCTTTACTGCCGCCAGGCCTTTAAGCATGTCTACAACCATGACAAGGGTACCCAGTTTTGGGCCCATTACTCGAAAAGAATTAGTTGCACCAGCGTTACCGCTGCCATACTCGCGTATGTCAATCCCAAAGAAAAACTTACTCACCCACACCGAGGTGGGAATAGAGCCGATCAAGTATGCAACTACAATGAGTAGAACTTCGTTCATTGTAATAGATTGGTTGAAGTGGAAATACAAATTTAGGGGAAAACGATATTCCCTCAACTTATTGTTTGACTATATCATGTGTGAAAACTGAAGGGCAATCCATGCATCTTTCTCCAATGCTAAATACAATTTCAAACCGTTCAATTCCGCCATTTCTTCTATCTGCTGCCGGTCGCCTTTCAATAAACCGCTCATTACTACAACGCCATCATTCTGTAATTGTTGTTTTAATAGAGGCATACTAGTTAGCAAGACATTTTTGTTGATATTCGCGAGGATGATATCGAATTTTTGATCGGTTGAAATCGTGGACGCTTCCTTCACTCTAATCTTTGTACAATTGTTATCCGCAATATTTTCAGCTGCGTTCTCGATGCTCCAGTCATCATTATCTATTCCCAGCACTTTTTCCGCACCGAGCTTCTCTGCTAAAATTGCAAGTAGCCCGGTTCCGGTTCCAAAATCCAGTACAGATTTATGTTGATGATCGATTTTACTCATCGATTGAATCATCAGGAAGGTTGTTGCATGATGTCCCGTACCGAAGCTCATCTTTGGTGTAATAATGATATCGTATTTCACGCCTGTTGCAGGAGGGTGAAACGCAGCACGGATACAACAGAAATCATCAACAACAACAGGTTGAAAATTTTCTTCCCATGATTTATTCCAATTCTGTTGCGGAACAAGTTCTTTCTCATAATGGAGTCCGAGGTCTGCAGCTACATCTCGTAACAACGGTTCATTAAATTCGTTCTCCTGTATGAACGCTAATAAAAAACTATGTCCTTCTTCGAACCCTTCAAATTGAATGTCGCTTAGTCGCGCAACCAAAACATCTTTTTGCTCGGCAGTTGTATTATTGAAACTGATCTTGATATAATTACTCATAATAAAAAAGGTCTGCAGCCGTGCTACAGACCCTGGAATTTATTTATTAAAATTAGTCTTGCGTTGGAGCTTCGTTTCTTGGACGTGGAGCTGGAACACCTTCTGGTTTTTGCATCAAAACTTTACGGCTCAATTTGAACTTGCCGGTTTTTTGATCAACGCCAATCAGTTTCACTTTTACAACATCACCTTCTTTCAGTACTCCTTCCATTGTATCTAAACGTTTCCAGCTGATTTCACTAATGTGAAGAAGTCCTTGTTTACCTGGGAGGAATTCAACAAAGGCACCAAATTCTTTGATCCCCTTAACTGTAGCCTCATAAACAGAACCAACTTCAGGCATAGCGGTAATTCCTTTGATCCATGATACAGCTCTTTCCAAACCTTCTTTCGCAGGTGAGAAGATACTGACTTCACCAAACTTGCCAACTTCTTCGATATTGATCGTTGCACCAGTTTCGCGTTGGATCTCCTGGATAATTTTACCTTGTGGCCCGATTACAGCGCCGATAAATTCTTTATCGATAAATAACTTCTCCATGCGTGGTGCATGCGCTTTCACTTCTGCACGTGCAGCAGGCATAGCTTCATACATCGCATCCAGAATTTCAAGACGTCCCCTACGTGCTTGCTCGAGCGCTGCACGCATTGTTTCCATGCTAAGTCCATCAATTTTGATGTCCATTTGCACACCCGTAATTCCTTCGCGCGTACCGGTTACTTTGAAATCCATATCACCCAGGTGATCTTCATCACCAAGGATATCAGTAAGAATAGCGTTTTTATTATCTGCGGGACGAGTAATCAAACCCATCGCGACACCACTCACGTGCTTCGGCATTGGGACACCAGCATCCATCAGTGCAAGAGAACCCGCACATACAGTTGCCATTGATGATGAACCATTCGATTCAAGAACATCACTCACTACACGAACTGTGTATGGATAATCATTACCAGGCATCATTTGTTTTAATGAACGCATGGCAAGATTTCCATGACCTACTTCACGACGGCCGGGACCGCGGAGAAATTTTATCTCACCTGTAGAAAATGGCGGGAAATTATAGTGGAGAATGAACTTTGAATAATCAGAAACAGCAGCACTTTCAACAAGTAATTCATCGAGTGGTGTACCGAGTGTTACGGTAGTCAATGATTGCGTTTCACCACGTGTGAATAATGCAGCGCCGTGTGGTGAAGGAAGAATATCAACTTCCATAGTAAGTGGTCGAACCTGGTCAAGCTGTCTTCCATCAAGGCGAATACGATCGTCAAGCATCATGTTACGAACAACTTCCCATTTCAGATCTTCGTAATATTTTTTTGCAAGCTTCTTTGTTTCGTCTGTTAACCCTTCACCAAAGGAAGCAATTATTTCTTCTTTGAGTTTGTCGAATGCGTTCGTACGATCATGCTTTGACGAAGCAGACTTTGATATTTGATAAACGCGGTCTTTCGCGAAGGAGTAAACTTTTTGTTGGACTTCTTCGTTCACTACCGGTTTTGTATAATCTCTTTTTGTAGTTACTCCAGCTTTAGCACGCAACTCCTGTTGAGCTTTGATTTGGATGCGGATTGCATCGTGAGCAATTTCAAGAGTTTTAACCAGGTCTTCTTCAAGACACTCTTTCGACTCACCCTCAACCATCATCAAATTCTTATCAGTAGCAGCAATGATAAAGTCCATATCAGCTTTCGCGAGTTCACTGCGAATTGGATTAACCTGGAATTTTCCATCGATGCGGGCAACACGAACTTCAGATATAATTTCTTTAATTGGAATATCGGACACTGCTAATGCTGCCGATGCTGCGAGACACGCGAGTGCATCAGGCATAACTTCTTTATCGCTTGAAATGAGCGTGATGATCACCTGAACTTCGCAGAAATAATCTTCTGGAAATAATGGGCGCAATGCGCGATCGATTAATCGGCTGTTTAATATTTCATAATCGCTCAATCTTCCTTCACGTTTGAAAAAAGAGCCCGGAATACGACCGGCAGATGCAAATTTCTCCATGTAATCAACCGAAAGCGGAAAGAATTCCTGTCCTTCTTTAGGTTCTTTATTAGCAACAACAGTTGCCATGAGAATACAATTGTCTTGACGAACGGTTACTGCACCGTGCGCCTGGCGGGCAAGCTTACCCGTTTCAATGGTGACCATACGGCCGCCACCTATGTCGAATGTGACACTGATAGGTTGTGAAAGCATATACGTTTAATTTAGGATTCGTCATGAGCCGTAAACAGTCAGGCAGGAAAGGCTTCGGCAATCAATGAGAACCAGGTTTACAAACAAATTTTACTGAATAACAGGGCAATCTTCTTAAATGACAATTCCCAACCGGCGAAACAGTTGGGAAATGTGATTTGGTATGTTATCCAGTCATTATTTTCTAAGTCCGAGTTTTTCGATAAGTGCACGGTAACCTTGCAGGTTGTGTTTGCTTAGGTATGTAAGCAGGCGCTTACGTTGACCTACCATTCTCATTAGGCCGCGATGTGTACCAAAATCCTTTTTGTTTTTCTGAAGGTGCTCAGAGATACTGTTGATACGTTCTGTCAACAGTGCAATCTGACCTTCAATAGAGCCGGTATTGGTGGCATTACCGCCAAATTCTGCAAAAATACCCGACACTTTTTCTTTAGTTAAATAAGGCATCTCAATTTTTTTTTAAACTCAAAATTTCTTCTTAAGTGGCGGCGAAGGTAGGCAAATTATTTCTGATTTAAACTTGCAGAATGGTGATTTTTTTGGACTTTGGCCCCTAATTTCATTGAATGCCATATCGTTTTGCCATAATCGGATGCGGGCAAATTGCCCAACGACATGCCGCGGAAATCGCAGCCGTTGGGACACTCGTTGCCGTGTGCGATGTGATCATCGAAAGGGCATCAGTACTTGCTGCGAAATACGACGCAATCGCTTATTCATCAATCGACCAGCTGCTCAAGGAAACCGACGTCGACATCGTTTGCGTGTGTACTCCAAATGGCCTTCATGCCGCACATTCGATCTCGGCCCTTAACGCAGGAAGCCATGTGCTTTGCGAAAAACCGATGGCAATTGCTGTCGCCGATGGCAAAAATATGATAGATGCTGCCACGAAAAACAACAGGAAACTCTACGTCGTAAAACAGAACCGTTTCAATCCCCCGGTTGCCGCCGTTCGGAAATTATTCGAGGAAGGCAAACTGGGCCGCATACACAGTTTCCAACTCAATTGCTTCTGGAATCGGCCACCCGCATATTATAATAACAATTGGCGCGGAACCGCAAATCTGGATGGAGGTACACTCTACACGCAGTTCAGTCATTTTATAGACCTGTTGTACTGGTTTATGGGCGATGTGGCTGAGGCCCACGGCGTGCGAAGCAATGTGTTGCACAAAAACATTATTGAATTTGAGGATAACGGCTCGGCAATTCTTCAAATGGCTTCGGGAGCATCCGGGATAGTTCAATATAGTATTAATAGTTATGGCCGAAATATGGAGGGATCGCTGACCTTATTTGGTGAAAAAGGCACAGTTAAAATCGGTGGCCAATACTTAAACCAACTGGAATATTTCAACGTAAAAGATGCGCAACTGCCCACACTCATCCCGGGAAACAGTTCAAACAATTATAGTCACTATGAAGGCAGCATGAGTAATCATCGGCGCGTGTATGAGGAACTGATAAAGGCACTTTCTCAACCGATGCATGAAATGGTAGAAGCAACTGAAGCTCTTAAAACGATTGAAATCGTTGAGAAAATCTATGCAAACTCTCCAATGACCGGAACCCAAAACAACTTATGAAAAGGCTGGTATTTGCGGTTACAAACGACCTTAATTATGATCAGCGCATGATCCGCATCTGCAGTTCTCTGGCCACCGCTGGGTATCATGTTACACTGGTTGGGCGCAAAACAGGATCGAGCCTGCCGCTGGTAATGCATCCGTTTCATCAAAAAAGACTCCATTGCTTTTTTTCAAAAGGCAAGCTGTTCTATCTCGAGTATAACCTACGGCTTTTCTTTTTCCTACTATTCTATAAGATTGATATTGTTTGTGCAATTGATCTCGACACTATTCTTCCATGTTTTTTCGTATCGGTTGTTAAACGAATTCCGCGCGTCTACGATGCACATGAACTTTTTTGTGAGATGAAGGAAATTGCGACAAGGCCATTCATCTATAAATCCTGGAAAGCAATTGAGCGATTTGCTGTTCCGCGCTACCAGCTTGGGTATACGGTGAACCAACCAATCGCCGAGGAATTCAAACAATTGTACAATGTCAATTATACCGTGATCCGCAATATTCCCCTGTTTCGCGATATTGTTATACCGCAAAAACCGGAGCGCTACCTGCTTTACCAGGGCGCCGTAAATGAGGGGCGGAGTTTCGAAACACTGATTCCCGCAATGAGAGATGTAAATGCACGCCTATTGATTTGTGGTGATGGAAATTTCATGAAACAGGCAAAAGAACTGGTACTCCAACATGGACTTTCCGATAAGGTTGTATTTAAAGGTGCGATGTTACCGGCTGACCTTCGACAGGTAACCTTACTTGCCTGGGCTGGGATCACGCTTTTTGATGCGGAGGGAAAAAGCAACTTTATATCGCTTGCTAATCGTTTTTTCGATTATATGCACGCCGGTCTTCCACAGGTTTGCGTCAACTACCCTGTTTATCGCGAAATAAACAATCAGTACGATATTGCTGTTCTAGTAGATGATGTCTCGTCAAAATCGATCACAGCAGCTTTGAATGAACTTTTAATGAACGACGAGTTGTACACCAGGCTTCAACACAACTGTATCGTTGCAAGAAAGGAATTAAACTGGCAGGAGGAAGAGAAACGATTGCTGCATTTTTATCAAACACATTTCGACTGATTGGAAAAGCATTTACATATAGTTTGCCTGGACACACCCTACCCTGTCGACTACGGTGGTGTTTTTGATTTGTTTTACAAGCTGGTCGCTTTGCACAGCGCGGGAATAAAAATACATCTTCATTGTTTTGAGTACGGTCGTGGCGAACAACCGGAATTGAATAAATATTGTGAAGAAGTTCATTACTACAAACGTCAGCAGGGCCACAAAGGGTTCTCACATAAACTTCCATATATCGTTGCTTCGCGAATTAATGAGAACCTGTACAAACGACTCCTTGAAAACGATTTTCCAATTTTACTTGAGGGAGTTCATTGCACACATCTACTCAACGATTCACGATTCGCCAAAAGAAAAATTTTTCTCCGTCTGCATAATGTTGAGTTTCGATACTATCGTGAACTCGCGAGAACAACAAAGAATATCATTCGAAAATTTTATTATCTGCATGAAAGCAGGTTGCTCAAAAGATATGAGAAATCCATTGCGAATAAAGCTATTCTGATACCGGTAACGGAGCAGGATGGCTCATTTTATCGAACGCAGTTTGGTGCAAAGCGCGTTATGCATCTCCCTGTTTTTCTTCCTTTTGCTGATGTAAACGCACAAACCGGTATCGGTTGTTTTTGTCTTTATCACGGTAATTTATCTGTTGCTGAAAATGAAAAAG
Organism: Chitinophagaceae bacterium; assembly: GCA_014379515.1. GTDB lineage: Bacteria > Bacteroidota > Bacteroidia > Chitinophagales > Chitinophagaceae > Endoryza. The sequence continues at coordinate 1,274 of JACMLR010000288.1, read as the reverse complement.
CGGCACGTTGGTTATTAAAAGAAGTATTTAATGATCTTCATGTACCGTTAGTAATTGCGGGGAAAAATCCATCGGCAACATTGGAGAAAATTGCGGCAGCAGTTCCAAAAACCTGTATCGTCGCTAATCCATCATGGGAGGAAATGCAGGATATGATTGGCAAAGCACAAATAAATATTGTTCCTTCATTCAATTCAACAGGAATAAAACTCAAACTTCTAAATGTATTATATAACGGCCGCCATTGTGTAGTGAATGAAGCAACTGTGGATGGTTCAGGTTTATCTCCGGCATGTCATGTTGGATCCAATGCCAATGGCATGAAAAGCCTGGTGACACAATTATATCATCAGCCTTTTAACGATGAAGAGATTGTATTAAGAAAAAATTTGTTACACGGTCAATACAATAACGAGATCAATGCAAAGAGGCTCATTACATGGATATGGTAGCGTTGTCGAGTACGCGTCCTCTTTCGGTACGGACCATCCGCGCCGGAAATTTATTGATAACAATATAATCGTGTGTGGCCATAACGATCGCCGTTCCATAATCGCGGCTGATATGATACAGGAGATTCATAATCTCGTCTGACGTTTCGGGATCAAGATTACCGGTTGGTTCATCTGCGAGAATCAATTTTGGTGAATTGAGTAAAGCGCGTGCAATATCGATTCTTTGTTGTTCGCCACCACTCAGTTCAAAAGGCATTTTGAATCCTTTCGATTTAAGGCCGACTTTATCAAGTACGTCCAGAATTTTTTCATTCATCAGCCTCTCATCTTTCCATCCGGTTGCACGTAAAACAAATTTCAAATTATCGTTTACATTCCGATCCGTCAGGAGTTGAAAATCCTGGAACACGACACCCAGGTTCCGACGAAGAAAAGGGACTTTTTTCCAATCCATTTGCCGAAGATTGAAACCCACCACGCTCGCATCACCCTCTTTTAGTGGAATGTCGCCGTAAAGTGTTTTCAATAAAGATGATTTACCTGTTCCGGTTTTTCCAACGAGGTAAACAAATTCGCCCTTATTAACCCGGAGATTTACATCCTGTAAAATAAGGTTGGTTCCCTGGTAAATATTTGCATGCTTTATTTCGATGATCGATTCCTGCATATGAAAGATTGAACAGCTGCAAATTTAAGGAAACGAGAACGAAGAGCGCGAGAAACAGAGCGAGAAACAGAGCGGGAGCGAGAAACAGAGCGAGAGCGAAAACGTTCGCGAGCAAGACTGCCGATTCGCTCCCGCTCTGTTTCTCGCTCTCG
>JACMLR010000287.1 GCA_014379515.1 Chitinophagaceae bacterium | reverse complement strand
TTCGCAGCTCCTTACCGTGCTGTACTCACTCTTTGAATCAAATACAATCTCGCAAGGTCGCAAAGCCGCAAAGGGCTGTTGACTGTCAGCTGGCCAATTATTTTCGTTTATATGATCAGCCTTCCTGTTCTATATTCTATATTCTACATTCTACATTCTATATTCTTCGCAGCTCCTTACCGTGCTGTACTCACTCTTTGAATCAAATACAATCTCGCAAGGTCGCAAAGCCGCAAAGGGCGGTTGACAAGTAGCTGGCCAATTACTATCGTTTATAGGACCAGCCTTCCATTCTCTATTCGATATTCGACATTCTATATTCTACATCCATATTCTTCCCATCCCCCTTCGTCGCTTAAAACCACAATTTCGTCGCGACATTATCCGCTCCCCCGCATTTCGCAGTCCTTTGTCCGTACTTTGCATGAATGAAAATTTCATTATTCTCACGCAAATGGGTTATCGTGCTATTGCATGCCGCTGCATGGATACTGTTATTTTCATTGCCCTTCCTGCTTCGGCCTTCATACGAGGAACAACCTCAGTCAAAGTCGCCAAAGGAATCGTCATTCATGTTGTTCTATATCATTAACAACGTGCTTTGGGTTGGACTGTTTTACCTCAACGCATTTGCATTGATCCCAAGACTGGTTTACAAAAAACAATATTCTACTTTTCTTGGTTTACAAATATTATTACCGGCACTTTTCGTTTTGATTGGATGGCTGACGCGGGTGTTGTTTTCAATCGATCAGGCTTTCAACTGGCGTGGGCATATCCTCGGAACTATCTTCATTTTTCTTTTTATTCTTGCAGCGAGCACCGCCTATCGAATGGGACGGGATCGAGTCACCGCAGACAGGCTCGCAAAAAATCAAGAGAACGAACACCTGAAAACAGAACTCGCCTTATTGCGCTCACAGGTAAGTCCGCATTTTATGTTCAACGTGCTAAACAATATGGTGGCACTCGCGCGTAAAAAATCGGAGCTGCTTGAACCTTCATTAATAAAATTATCGTCGTTGATGCGCTATATGTTATATGATGCTGATGGCGACAAAGTTTCGCTCGAGAAGGAAATCGATTATCTTCAAAGCTATATCGATTTGCAAAAACAACGTTTCGGTAAAAATGTAACTGTTGTTACAGAGATGACTGATATGGATGGGAGTTACGAAATCGAGCCGATGCTATTGATCCCCTTTGTTGAAAATGCTTTCAAACACGGCACCGGATTCATGGAGGATGCAAGAATAGAAATAACGCTCCAGGTTAAAAACAACAAATTGAATTTCGCCGTTAAAAACCGTTTTAACAATAACAGTGATGAAATTAAAGATCGAACGTCTGGGATCGGCCTTACTAATGTTAAACGCAGGCTCAACCTTCTTTACGGAGATAAACAACAATTAGATATCAACAGGGAAGATGGCTGGTTCACTACATCGCTTCAATTAAACTTACACTAATGTTACAATGCATTGCAATCGACGACGAACCATTGGCATTGGAATTGTTGGAAGATAATATCTCCAAAGTGCCTTACCTGAAATTGGTAGCCAGTTGTAATAATCCCATCGAGGCAATGAAGATCCTGGCTGATAATAAAATTGATTTGATTTTTCTTGATATTCAAATGCCCGGTCTTACTGGACTTCAATTTATCCGAAGCCTTGCGAAAAAGCCGATGTTCATCCTGATAACGGCCTACGAAAAATACGCATTGGACGGTTTCAACCTGGATGTTGTGGACTATCTCGTTAAACCAGTTGCGCTCGATCGTTTTATACAAGCATGTGGAAAAGCACTGGAACTTTTTGACCTGAAAAATCCGCAAAGCAACAACTCTTTACCATCGCCAATACAGGAATACATTTTTGTGAACGTAGATTACAGCTTGCTAAAAGTAGTACTGGCTGACATATTATATATTGAAGGATTGAAAGACTATATCAAAATTCATCTAAAGAGTTCACCCAATAAGCCGATCATCCCGAGAATGGGTATGAAAGCAATTGAAGACGAAATTCCAGCGACACAGTTTGTTCGTGTTCATAAATCATATATCGTCTCACGCGACCACGTCACTGCCGTGCGAAAAAACAGTGTATTCATTGGCCCATTGGAAATCCCCGTTAGCGATAACTACCGGGATGCAATCGCGGGAATAACCGGAAAGCAGGGATAAAGCAACCTGATTCTGATTGTCGCCTCAAATTTAGATTTCCGCATTTCGAAACAAGTTCAACACGAATTGCTCGTCAAACCCCCGGCACTAAACGTGCAAAACTTTATAATCTATCATTTAAATCGACTAAAAAACATTTTCATCATGAAAAGACTGCTCTATCCAGTTACCGCTCTATTAATCATTTCAGCTTCGGCGTTCACAGTTTATAAAGCTCAAAACTGGAAAATCGGTGAAAACTATTCCGTAAAGTTTACAAGTAAGGATCCTTCAGGGACTTTTAGCGGATTGAAGGGAAATGTTGTGTTTGATGAGAAAAACCTTGCTGCTTCGAAGTTCGACGTATCCATTGATGTGGCTACGATCAATACAGGCAATGGTGGCCAGAACAACCACGCTAAAAGCGAACAGTGGTTTGATGCAGAAAAATATCCGCAGATAAAATTCACTTCTTCGGCTATAACAAAAACTGCCGCTGGATATGAAGCGAAAGGAATACTGGATATCCATGGGGTGCAGAAAGAAGCGATCATACCTTTCACGTTTCAAAACAATACGTTTGTTGGCCGTTTTGATGTTAACCGGAAAGATTTCAATATCAATCCATCAAACACCAAGACTGCAGATGTATTAGCTGTTGATCTTTCTATTCCTGTTACAAAATAATTGCATGTTCAAAAGAATATTCTTTTGGGGGCTAACGGCTGGAATTTTTTCAGCCGTTGCTTCTGTTATATACCAGCAAATTCATGAGTATGCCACTTACAGTGAATTTCATAAGGTGGTTAACCTGCCAGTTCTGATAGCAATCAATATAATGGCCTGTCTTTTGGCGGCATTTGTATTTTGGGCAGTGATGCATTTTTCAAAAGGCAGGGGCGAATTCATATTCAACCTTTTATTTTCAATGGCTTCCTTTGCCAGTGTGATGTTCCCGATTACCACGACTCTCCCACTGGACGTTGAATCCCCTGAAATGTTTACCAGCCTCGTAATACCGATGCATTTTTTCCCGGCAATTGCCTGGTTTACGTTCCGTCCGTTGTTTGCGAAGAATGGTTTTCAGCCAACCCACACGAACTAAGTTTACAAAATCAGTCGGCCTTTACACGCAATGCCTGTAGTTATATCGCTACAGGCATTTTTCGTCGCAGGATTTTAGGTACTCGTCTCTTTGGCCAGTACCCGCGCTCGTACGTGGTTTACATTCGCGTACAATTTATTTTATGAAACAGTTAATCGCATTTTTCCTGGTTGTCTTTTCATCTTTCACGACTCTCGCGCAAATGCCCGGCGCACCGGGAGGCAAAACGGGTCAACAGGCACCGGCTAACATCGGGCACGTTTACGGAAAGATTGTAGATACTTCGGGCAAACCGCTAGGCGATGTATCGCTTATGATCTTGCAGAATAAATTTGATACCGCCACAAAAAAGCGGAAAGACGTTTTGTTGAAAGGAATTGTGACCAAAACAAACGGTGAGTTTAGCTTCGGTGAATTGCCGATGTTTGGTCCGCTTAAATTAAAAATCTCCGCAACAGGTTATAAGGCCATTGAACAGGTTGTAACATTTCAAATGAAGCAATCTACAGCTCCCGTCCAAAAAGGAAGCAACGCGGATCCTGCGCAGGCGATGGCTGCAATGACCGGCGCTTTGAATGCCTTCGATAAAGACTTAGGTAATATCAAACTTGAAGTTGATGTAAAGCAATTGGAAGCGGTGACGGTCACAGGATCGAAATCAATGCTTCGAATGGATATCGACAAGAAAGTTTTTACAGTCGACAAAAATATCGTGAGTGCTGGTGGTACAGCCGTTGATGTAATGAAAAACGTCCCATCGGTTCAGGTTGATATTGATGGAAATGTTTCCCTAAGGAACGCCGCACCGCAAATTTATATTGAAGGTCGACCTACAACATTGTCGCTCGATCAAATACCCGCTGATGCAATTGAAAGTGTAGAAGTGATAACAAATCCATCAGCTAAGTATGATGCATCGGGTGGCAACGCTGGTATCCTGAACATCATTCTAAAAAAGAATAAAAAATCTGGTTATAATGGAAACATCCGCGCGGGTGTAGACAAGTATGGCGCTGTAAATGGTGGTGCAGATTTTAATCTCCGCCAGGATAAGTTCAACTTTTCTGCTGCATTCAACGGCAATCAAATGAAAAGTAAAACAACTGGCACAACTGATCGATTGAATTTTGCCGACACTCCCCAAACCTTTACGAACCAGATTAATAAAAATATAATGAACGGTGGATTTATGTTTGGCCGACTGGGGTTGGATTATTTCGCAACGAACCGTACAAGCTTTTCACTCGGTGTAATCAAAGTACATGGTGAATTTAGCCCGGAAGAAATTATTAGAATCAGTACTGACACGATGCATAATAATGGTACGATGAATAGCTACAGCGAGCGCAATTCAACAGGTACAAGAAAGTTTAATGCAAACGGAGTACAATTCGGCATGAAACAACTTTTTCCAAAAGAAGGTCAGGAACTGACAGCAGATCTTAACTACTTCTCTGGAAAAAATGAAGGAAACTCATTCTATAATACCGACTATTATGCATACTCAAATGGTAGCAAAACTGGAAACCTGTTGCAGAAAATGATGAACAATGGTACTAACCGCTTTCTGACAGTGCAAACGGATTATGTTCTACCTATTAAAACAACTTCAAAGATTGAAGCCGGTTTGCGAGCGCAATTAAGAACATTGGAGAATGACAATTTCAACTATATATTCAATAGCGGAACGAACGACTACCAGTTGGTACCGAATGCCTCCAGCAACTACGAGAACAAAGACAATGTATATGCTGCATATTTTTCATTTACCAGCGCCATCAAAGACTTCGGTTACAAATTTGGTCTTCGTGCAGAAAGTTCAGAATATGAAGGGACACTCAAAAACACCAATCAAAAATTCAGCAACAGCTACCCGGTGAGTTTGTTTCCGTCCATTTTCTTAAGTCAGAAATTGAAAAACAAACAAGAAGTTCAATTCAGTTATACAAGACGGGTTAATCGTCCGAATTTCTTCCAGTTGATTCCTTTTACAGATTATACTGATCCTTTGAATTTAACGAAAGGAAATTCGAACCTTGTTCCAGAGTTCACAAGTTCGTTTGAAGTATCGTACTCGAAATCGTTCAAAGGAACCAATACTTTTCTTGCATCCGCTTACTTCAAACGCACGGATGATTTGATCACGCGTTTCCAGGACAAGCAGTTTGATGCAGTTATCGGGGAAGAAGTACTAATCAGTACATTTATCAATGCAAATTCAAGCCAGTCTTTCGGAACAGAACTTACATCGGTAAATACAGTCACCAAATGGTGGGACCTTACATCGAACATCAACATTTACAATTCCAAAATCAATACAGATAATATCAATGGGATGTCGGCAGACGCCCTATGGAGTTGGTTTGGAAAAATCAATAACAATTTCAAATTACCAAAAAACTTCACCATTCAGTTGTCTGGAACTTACCAGTCAAAGACAAACCTTCCAATCAACCAGGGCGGTGGCGGTTTTCCTGGAATGGGCCAGGCGCAAAGTACAGCTCAAGGGTATTTGAAACCGGTTTATGGTGTTGATCTCGCGATCAAGAAAACGTTCCTGAAAAATAATGCGGCATCAGCAACAATCAGTTTCAATGATATTTTCCGTACCCGTCGTCAACAACAATATTCTTATAGCGAATATTTTGAACAGAATTATGACAGACTTCGTGATCCGCAAATGATTCGCCTGACTCTTGCATATCGATTCGGCAAAATGGATATGTCGTTATTCAAAAGAAAGAATTTAAAAAGTGGTGGTATGGAAGGTGCAACAGATGGGATGCAATAATCTATTTGCCAGCTGATAATCGTACCAATTCCAGCTAACTACATCAGGCTTTTTTGATTAAGCAATATGTGTGTACAAAATGCATCGCCGCTTCGATATCGAAGCGGCGATTTGCTATAATAAAAGGGGTATTGCGATCAGGAAATCTCTTCTTTTGCAACCCTTGTGTGTTCGTCCTGCAATTGCTTTTGGATTTCAAAAGGTACAATTGCGTAATCCTGGAACGTCATCTTGAATTTTGCACGTCCCTGGGTAATTGAACGAAGAGAAGAGGAGTAATCATACATTTCTGCCAATGGTACACGAGCCACTACCCTCGTAAAATGACCTTCACTATCCATTCCTTCCACTATGGCGCGCCTTGTTTGCAGATCGCCAATAACTGCCCCGGTGATTTCTTCGGGACACGTTACTTCCACACGATAAATTGGCTCCAGTAATTGAGGATCGGCTTGCTGAAAAGCTTGTCGAAAAGCTTGTAACCCCGCAATCTTAAACGAGATATCATTACTATCCACCGGATGCATTTTCCCATCGTATACACATACACGAACATCGCGAGCGTAAGATCCGGTCAGTGGACCATTGTGCATTTTTTCCATGACGCCTTTAAAAATGGATGGAAGAAATCTTGTGTCGATCGCTCCGCCAACAATGCAGTTATAATACGAAAGTGTACCACCCCAATCGAGCTCAACCAGTTCGCGACCACGAACAGGTAAGCCAGCCGGTTCCGGCATGCCTTCATACCAGGGCTCAATTCGCATAAACACTTCACCAAACTGACCAGAACCGCCCGATTGCTTTTTATGCCGATAACTTGATTCCGCCATTTTTCGAATTGTTTCGCGATAGGGTATTCGAGGTTTCACAAATTTTACTTCAACCTTGTAATTTTTTTCGATCTTCCATTTGATGACTGCCAGGTGCATATCACCCTGGCAACGAATTAATGTCTGTTTCAATTCCGGCGAGTATTCAATAATAACTGTCGGGTCTTCCTCGCGAAGCTGATGCAATGCAAGCGAAAGTTTTTCCTCCTCTCCCGTTCGCACCGATTCCACTGCCACTGTCATATTAGGTGACGGAAACTGGATCGGTTGCAGTTCGTAGTTTTTGCCTTTGTCGTGCAGCGTATTGTTGACGTGCGTGTTTTTCAACTTCAGCGTTGCACCAATATCTCCTGCCACTAATTCATTTACATTAATTCGTTTATTGCCTTCCGATACAAACAGCTGATGTAATTTTTCTGAAACACTGGTCGATTCATTGAAAAGTTCCATTCCGCTTTTCACTGCGCCGGAATAAACTTTGAAGTAAGAAAGTTCGCCGACATGTGGTTCCGAAACCGTTTTGTAAATGAATATACATGCGGGTCCTTTTTCAGAACATTCCAGCATCGTTCCATTGAGTGTTTGTTGAGGAGGCATTTCATTCGCACTCGGGCAAACATTATCAATAAACCCCATCAGTCGTCCGCTTCCCATATTTCGTTCGGCAGATAAACAAAATACCGGGAAAAGATCGTGACGGATCATCGCCTCTTTCATTCCCGCTTTCATCTCGTCTTCCGTTAATTCGCCTTTATCAAAATATTTTTCCATCAAACCTTCATCGTTGCTTGCAATAACTTCGATCAGTTCTTTGTGCAACACATCCGCACGTTCTTTTTCGTCATCCGGGATTGGAAGTTTTTCAGGTTTCCCTCCCGCATCTTTAAATTTATACATCGTCATACGCAGCACGTCGATAATTTCATGAAACCCCGAACCTTGTTGACGAGGATACTGTACGAGCACTACATTCGAACCGAAATGATTTTTTGCTTCGCGAAAGGTTCGATCGAAGTCTGCATCATCATCATCGAGTTTATTGATCGCCATGATCATCGGCGTTTTAAACTGCTCTGTGTATTGCCAGATAATATCTGTCCCTACTTCCACTCCTGCTGTTGCGTTTAACAGCATTACACCGGTATCCGCGACGCGCAATGCTGAAATAACTTCTCCAACAAAATCGTCATATCCCGGCGTATCGATGATGTTTATTTTGAAGCCGCGCCATTTCGTGTGAAGTAGTTTTGAGAAAATAGAATTGCCTCGCTCCTGTTCGAGGTCATGATAATCGCCTACGGTATTTCGTTCGGCGATGGAGCCACGACGATTGACAAGACCTGCCTCGAAAAGCATGCATTCCGCTAATGTTGTCTTGCCGCTGCCGGCGTGGCCAAGCAAGACAATATTTTTTACGTGTGAGGTATCAAATTCTGCCATAATAAATAGTTTGATGATGAACAATAATGTTAATCGATGGGTCAGCAGAAAATAAATAACCTGTTCACGAAAAAATAGCGATCACCCTGTAGGCAATGTAGAATTGACCAGGTTATAAGTAATCGGTAAGAATGGTAATTACGTTCGGGCGGTGAAGTGTTTGAATTCGTCTTTTACTTCCTGTAGTGTGTGTTCGAGAAACTGGTAACCGTCATGCAAAATTTCGTGTCGGGAAACTGTTTCATCACTTAGTCGGCCCCTGGGAGAGGAAAGTTCCTGTTGAATTTTTCGATCGTGAACCTTGATCGATTGTTTGAGGTCGTGGATGTTGATGAGCTGGATGTGAATCTGATTGTCGAGGTGATCAACCTGTACGAGATCTTCTTTGTGAGATTGAGTTCCGGCAATTCCCAGGAGTTGTTGTTTTAGTTTTCCAAACTCCTCTTTGTACGAACGCAATGTCTCCCTCCAGGCATTGCATTCTTTTGAAAGCTGTGCGATTTCTGTTGTTACCATGGGAGAAAAATTTTATTGGTGAAGAAATTAAAGAACTTCTACGGCTTTCGGAGAGTGCGGAGCGTATTCTAATTTAAGAAACAACGAGCAGAATTGGTGAGATGTTGGAAAATATTGCTTCGCCCGCGCATGTTGTTAATATAGGAGGTTGCTACTGCGGACTCGCAATGACGCTCACTGGCGGCACGTCGCTCAATGTTGGGCGCACGGTGATAGCGAGAAACAGAGCGAGAGCGAGAGCGAAAGTGAGAGCGAGAGTGAGAGCGCGGACCCATTGCGCCTCCTTGCGAGCCGATCCGTCAGGGTCATTGCGAAGGCGCAGTCGAAACACCGAATACAGTCAGCATGCCCAGGCATAGCAACCCACTTCACTCTCCAAACTCCGCACTCCCCCTTACCAATAAGGGTCATTGCGAGCCCGCAGTCGCAACTCTGACTACGGCTAACATGCGCGGGCGAAGCAACTCGCTCTGGCCCAAAAAAAAGCCGGCTCAAGATGAGCCGACTTTTTACTATAAGGAAATAGTCTTAATGCAGTATTATCGGTACTGCAATTTTTTCGTTATTGATAATTACTTCAACCGAATAGTGGCCTTTTGCCAGCTTACTCAGGTTCAGCATATTACTGTGATTGCTGATAGTCGTAGTATACAAACGTTGACCATATCTGTCAACCACCGTTACAGCCACTGGCTTTGTCGGCAGTTTCGATAGAATCACATACACAACACCCGGACTCGGATTTGGTGTGCAAATCACCCGAATGCCATCACAAACCTTATCGTTCCGACCCGATGGCAGGAAGAACAATGAAGATGATTCTACCAAACAACCTTTTTGGTTTTTGATTTTCACTTTGTAGTTACCTGCGGCATCTGGTTTGAAAGTTTTGCCATTGGCACCTCGAACAAGCACACCATCGCGATACCACTGGTACGATTTACCTGGGGTACTCACAATCTTCGATCCATCTAAGCGAATTGTTGGTTTATCGAGTGTGTTGATGAAAATCGTTACCTGGTCTGTCGACGTTGTCATACATTTTGTTACTGCAACAGTGTAGGTAGTAGTTTGTGTTGGGCTCGCCATTGGGCGTTGAATCGTATTTTTATCAAGACTCTGTGCTGGTGTCCAGAAATAGATTGCGCTATCAACACCCGCATCGAGTTGCACGATATCACCAATACAAATTGTGAGATTGCTTCCTGCAT